>JAKBCD010000195.1 GCA_021808205.1 Pseudomonadota bacterium
GCCGACATGCAGGTGCAGACTTCCGGCGAGTTCGGCGGGCTGGGGCTGGAAGTGACCCAAGCGGACGGACTGCTGAAGGTTATCAGCCCCATCGACGGCACGCCCGGCGCCAAGGCCGGGATCAAGCCGGGCGATATCATCGTCGAGATCAACGGCCATTCAACCGACGGGCTGACGCTGGACCAGGCGGTGAGCCAGATGCGCGGCAAGCCTGGCACCAACATCACGCTCACGCTCAAACGCAACGGCATCAACACGCCCGTGCACGTGACGCTGACGCGTGAGGTCATCAAGATCGACGATGTGAAGAGCAGGCTGCTCACCAGCACCGCCGGGCCGGTTGGCTATATCCGGCTGGATAGCTTCGATGAAAACGCCGACCCGCATATCCGCGAGGCGGTACAGCGCCTTGAGGCCCAGGCGCACGGAAACATTCATGGCTATATTCTGGATCTGCGGGACAACCCCGGCGGGCTGCTGGACCAGGCCGTGGCGGTGAGCGACGATTTTCTGACCAGCGGCGAGATTGTTTCCACCCATGGCCGGCACCCGGAAGATGACCAGGTGTGGTACGCGCAGGATAGTGACATCATCAACGGTGCGCCGTTGGTGGTGCTGACCAATGCCGGCACAGCCTCAGCGGCGGAGATTGTAACCGCGGCCTTGCAGCAGAATCGCCGGGCGCTGGTGCTGGGCACCAAGACCTTCGGCAAGGGCTCCGTGCAGACTATCATTCCCATCGACAATGAAGGCGCGCTGCGCCTGACCACGGCGCTGTATTTCACGCCTTCCGGCAAATCGATCCAGGATTATGGCGTGACCCCGAATGTGATCGTGTCTGACAGCGCGACGCCGCAGGATGCGTTCTCGCAGCTGCGCGAAACGGACCTGCTGAACGCCTTCACCAATCCAACACAGCAGAAGGCGGCGCCCTTGCCACCCCCCTTGCCTCTGCCGCCGGTGGCCGCCAGCATCCCTCACAAGCCGCCCGCCAACTGGCCGGCTTTCGACCCCACCAAGCCCTCCACGGATTTCCAGCTGCAAATGGCCCTGAAACTGATTGCGGACATGAAAGCCTCCTCCGTAACAACGGCGGCGAATTAGAAGGTCTGGAGCACCATGGCGAACCATGAATCCCTGCCCTACCGGCTGAATGTCGGGGCTGTGCTGTTCTCGCGGGAAGGGCTGGTGTTCGTGGGCAAGCGCAAGGGTTTTCCGGATGCGTGGCAGCTGCCCCAGGGCGGGGTTGATGAGGGCGAGAACATCCGCGTTGCCGTGCTGCGCGAACTGAAAGAAGAGATTGGCACCGACAAGGCGGAGATTCTGGCCGAGCATCCCGACTGGCTGCTTTACGATCTGCCGCCGCATCTGGTGGGCGTGGCCTGGAACGGCAAATACCGCGGGCAGCGGCAGAGGTGGTTTGCGCTGCGCTTCACCGGCCAGGATGCTGATATAAATCTACATGCCGACGCGCACCCGGAATTCGAGGATTGGAAATGGGCGCGCCTGGATGAGCTGCCGCACCTTGCAGTGGCGTTCAAACGAGACATCTATGAGAGGCTGGCGCGGGATTTCGCGCCCTACGCGCAAGGCTGACTTGCCCGCCGCCATGAAAGGACCGCCGCACCATGATGACACTCACCGCCGCAGACGGACATAAATTCCAGGCCTTCGAGGCTGGCAATGTCAATGCCCCGCGCGGGCTGGTGGTTGTGCAGGAGATTTTTGGCGTGAACCCGCATATACGCGCCGTCGCGGAGCGCTTGGCCGGCTATGGCTACCGCGTACTGGCCCCGGCCATGTTCGACCGGGTGCAGCCGGGCATCGAGCTGGATTATTCCCCGGAAGGGATAGACGCCGGGCGGAATACGCGCGCCAGGATTGCCGACGACCAGGCGCTGCTGGACCTGGAAGCCACCGCCGCCGCCTTCGGGGCGGGCAGGCCGGTGGGGATCATCGGCTATTGCTGGGGCGGCTCCCTGGCGTGGGATGCCGCCATCGGCACCAAACGCTTCAAGGCCGCGAACTGCTGGTATGGCGGCGGCATTGCCGCGAAAAAGCACGCCAGGCCCAACTGCCCGGTGCAGATGCATTTCGGTGCCGAGGATCATGGCATTCCGTTGAGCGACGTGGCGGCGATACAGGCAGCCCAGCCGGGCGTAGAGGTTTTTGTTTATGACGGCGCGCAGCATGGGTTTGGCTGCGAGGCGCGGGCCAGCTACAGCCACAAGGATTGGGAGCTGGCGGAACTGCGTTCCTTGGCGTTTTTCGCCGAACACCTGCGTTAAGCATCAGGCCGCGATGGCGGCCGCCACGGCTTTGAGAAAGACCAGCATTCCTGCTTCCACCCCCGTGAAAGGCCAGTAGAAGATGGACATATTCTCCGACCCGAAACGCCCGCACCGAAAGAAACTGCTGCCAATCTCGCCGATTGAACGCCCCCGGGGCTGCGACACCATCGGGCTGGTGCTGCAGGGCGGCGGCGCGCTGGGGGCTTACCAGGCGGGGGTGTACCAGGCGCTGCACGAAGCCGGGCTGGAGCCAGACTGGGTGGCGGGGGTTTCCATCGGCGCCGTGAACGCCGCCATCATTGCCGGCAACAAGCCGGAGCACCGGCTGGAGCAACTAGAAAAATTCTGGATGGAAATCACCGCCCGTGACCCATTCACCGCCTGGTTCGAGGGCGATGCCGCCCGCAAGCTGCGTAACGAGCTTTCAGCCATGAACGGTATATTGCTCGGCCAGCCGGGCTTCTTCAAACCCGTCCCGTTCTCCGGCTTTCTGGCGCCGCGGGGGTCACGCTTCTCAACCGCGCTTTACGATACCTCGCCCCTGCACCACACGCTGGAGAAACTTGTTGATTTCAAGCTGATCAACGAGAAGCATATTCGCCTCGCGGTGGGGGCGGTGAATGTCGAGACCGCCAATTTCGTGTATTTCGACAATGCGGCGCGCGCAATCGAGCCTGAGCACATCATGGCGTCCGGCGCGCTGCCGCCGGGCCTGCCGATGATCCGCATCGGACGGCACCATTACTGGGATGGCGGGCTTGTTTCCAACACGCCGCTGCAGCACCTGCTGGATAATATCGGCTCGAAAAACCTGCTGACGTTTCAGGTCGATCTGTTTTCCGCCAGGGGCAAAATCCCGCGGGACATGCCAGAGGTTCTGGCCCGGCAGAAGGATATTCAATATTCCTCCCGCACCCGCGGCACGACCGACCATTTTCTGGAAACCCACCAGCTGAAGCGGGCGCTGTACGATGCGCTGGAGAAAATTCCCGCCGCAGAGCTGAGCGACGAGCAGCGGGCGATGAAAGCCGCGCTGAAGCAGCTGCCCGAAATCAATATCCTGCAGCTTATCTACCAGCAGAAAGCCTATGAGGGCGACGCCAAGGATTACGAGTTCAGCCGCATGTCCATGAAGGAGCATTGGCGCACCGGCTATTACGACACCCGCAACACCCTGGCCCATAAGGATTGGCTACAATTCAACGGCACTCCGGGAATCCGCTGCTTCGATCTGCACCGCTTGGCAGAATAACCCCCCTTGCCTGCGCCCCGCGCGGCGTGGCAACCAGAACGCCCGGTGCGTTAAGGAGTCTGCGGCGTTGAGCGATCTGTTCGAGAATATCCCGGCCAAGGAAAGCTACGGCGCCAAGGATATCGAGGTGCTGGAGGGGCTGGAGCCCGTGCGCCGGCGGCCTGGCATGTATATCGGCGGCACGGACGAAAACGCCCTGCACCATCTGGCAGCCGAAATCCTGGATAACTCCATGGACGAGGCCGTGGCCGGGCACGCCACCACCATCGAGATGTGGCTGGCTGCTGGCAACCAGCTGACCATCCGCGACAATGGGCGCGGTATTCCGGTGGATGCACACCCAAAATTCAAAAATAAATCCGCGCTGGAGGTGATTTTCACCACCCTGCATTCCGGCGGCAAATTCTCCGGCAAGGCCTACGCCACTTCGGGCGGGTTGCATGGCGTGGGGTCATCCGTGGTGAACGCGCTCTCCTCCAGCTTCACCGCCGAGGTGGCAAAGGACCGCAAGCTCTACCGGCAGAGCTATGCGCGCGGCGTGCCGCAAACAAAACTGGAAGAGGTGGGAGGGGCGCAAAACCGGCGCGGCACCAGCATCAGCTTCGTGCCAGATACCGAGATTTTCGGGAGCCTGAAATTTTCGCCCGCGCGGCTCTACAAACTTTGCCGCAGCAAGGCGTATCTGTTCCGAGGCGTGAAAATCCGCTGGGCTTGCGATGCCAGCCTGCTGAAAGCGGATTCGGATATTCCCGCCGAGGCGGAGCTGCACTTCCCCGGCGGCTTACGCGATTCGCTGACGGCGGAGCTGGGCGAGGCGGCGCTGGTGTTGCCGGAGATTTGGTCGGGTGAAGCGAAATTCGCCCCCATCAACGGCCAGGACCAGGGCAAGCTGGAATGGGCCCTGGCCTGGGTGGAGCAGGGCGAAGGCACCATAGACACCTATTGCAACACCGTGCCCACGCCGCTGGGCGGCACGCACGAGGCGGGCATGCGCAGTGCTCTATTGAAGGGCCTGCGCGCCTGGGCGGAAACGCGCGGCAACAAGCGGGGTGCGGCTATCATCGCGGAGGACGTGTTCGGCGGCCTGCGCGCCAAGCTCTCGCTGTTCATCCGCGATCCGCATTTTCAGGGCCAGACCAAAGAAAAACTGACAACGCAGGAGGCCGCGCGCCTCACCGAAACCTCGCTGCGCGACCGGTTCGACCATTTTTTGGCGGGCGACCCTGCCAATGCCGACAATTTGCTGGCCTATGTGATAGACCGCGCCGAAGAGCGCATCCGCCGCAAGGAGCAGAAGGACACGCCCCGCAAATCCGCCACGCGCCGCCTGCGCCTGCCAGGCAAGCTGGCCGATTGCGCCACCGAAAGCGCGGAGGGCACAGAGATCTTTCTGGTTGAGGGCGACAGCGCCGGCGGCTCCGCCAAACAGGCGCGCAACCGCAACACCCAGGCGATTTTGCCGCTGAAAGGCAAGATCCTCAACGTCGCCTCGGCTTCCGTGGAAAAGCTCAAGCAGAATCAGGAACTGAAGGATTTGATCGAGGCGCTGGGCTGCGGCACCG
>JAKBCD010000196.1:0-4562 GCA_021808205.1 Pseudomonadota bacterium
TCTCGGAATCAAATTCAACCGGCGCGTCCACGCTCAGCCCCTCGAAGTCGAGCGCCCCGAAATCCTTCACGCGCAGCCCCAGCAACGCGCCGCCCTCGGCGGTGGCCGCGCCAGGGCGCACGCAATCCGCCCGCAGCGCCATGTTCAATGACAATAACGGCTCTGCCCCATGGCCAAACCGTGGGCTCGCGCCAATGCGCCGTTCCATTAACTGCCGGGCGACCTTCCAGAGATAGAAAGACGGCACCACCAGCCCCCTTTCCTTACGCAGCGCCAGTGTCACCTCATGCACCGCCGGCACATTGCCGCCATGGGCGTTGAGAATCACAACCCGCCTCATCCCCTGGCGCAGCAAACCGCCCAGCAAATCCGTCAGTACACGCCGGAATGTCTCTGGTGCCAAGGCCAGCCCGCCGGGGCTTGAACCAAAATAATCCGCTACGCCAAAGGGCAATACAGGCGCCACGAAGCACGGCGTTCCCGCTTCCCACGCCCGCCGCGCGATCCGCTCGGCCAAAACATCGGCAAGGTAAAAATCTCCCATTGGCTGGTGTGGGCCGTGATCCTCCTGGCTGCCCAGCGGCAGCAGAATGACCGGACAGGCAGGCAAAGCAGCGGCAAATTCCGGTGCGGTGAGGTCCTGCAACCGGACAGAGGGCATGGCGTTGGTCATGGCGCCATTCTGCCAGCCATGCTGGACAGTTTCCAGGCGTCCAGGTTAACTCAGCGGCATTTGGAGCCAGAAGATTATATGCCAAGCCACCCCACCGCTTCCACGCTCATTCCCGTGATTCTCTGCGGCGGGTCTGGCACCAGGCTCTGGCCGGTTTCACGCAAGAGCTTTCCCAAGCAGTTCTGGCCGCTTATTTCCGAGGCCCCGATGCTGGCCCAAACCGCCCTGCGCGCCGCCGGGCCAGGCTTTGAGCCACCGATCGTCGTCGCCAACCAGGACCACCGCTTCGTGGTGGCCGAGCAGCTGCGTGACGCCGGCATCGAATCACCCCAGGTTCTGCTGGAGCCTGTGGGCCGCAATTCCGCCCCCGCCATTGCCGCCGCCGCCCTGCTGGCCGCCGAAACCAACCCGCAGGCCGTGCTCTGGATCATGGCCGCGGATGCCGCCATTCAAGACCTGCCCGCCCTGCACGCAGCCTTGGCCAGCGCCACCGCCGCCGCACGGGCCGGGTATTTCGTCACCTTCGGTATGCAGCCCACCGCGCCGGAAACCGGCTATGGCTATATTGTCCAGGGCGCGCCGCTGGAGGGCCTGGAGGGCGTACATAAGCTGGAGCGTTTCATTGAAAAGCCGGATGCCGCCCACGCCGCCGCCATGCTGGCACAAGGCGGGCATCTCTGGAATTCCGGCATGTTCGTATTCCGCGCGGATGTGCTGATCGAGGAGATGCGGTTGCACGCGCCGGATGTGCTGGCCGCCGTGCAAAACGCCGTGGCCGGGCGCAAGACGGATCTTGATTTCATCCGGCTGGACGAAGCTGGCTTCGCCACAGCACCTGATATCTCCATCGACTACGCCATTGCCGAGAAAACCCAAAGGGCCGCCGTGGTGCCGGCTGCGCTGGGCTGGTCGGATGTCGGCTCCTGGTCCGCCCTGGCCGATATCGCCCCGTGCGATAGCGCGGGCAATTTCACGCATGGCGATGTGGTGCTGGAAGGTGCTCACAATTGCTATGCAAGATCCGACGGCAAACTCACCGCCCTGCTGGGCGTAAAAGATCTTGTGGTCATCACCACCCAGGATGCCGTGCTGGTGGCGCATAAAAGCGAGGCACAGAACGTCAAAAAAATCGTTGACCGGCTGAAGGCGCAAAAACGGCCTGAGGCCGAGAGCCATAACCGCACCTACCGGCCCTGGGGCTTTTATGAAGGGCTGATCCAGGGCGACCGCTTCCAGGTGAAGCGCATCGTGGTTTGGCCGGGGCGCAAATTATCCCTGCAGAAGCATTTCCACCGCGCCGAGCATTGGGTGGTGGTGGCGGGCTCCGCCCTTGTCACCCGTAATGAGGAAGAGCTTCTCATCCGCGAGAATGAGAGCATTTACCTTCCGCTGGGCTGCGTGCACCGGCTGGATAATCCAGGCAAAATCCCCCTCACCCTCATCGAGGTTCAATCCGGCGCCTATCTGGGCGAGGATGATATCGTCCGGCTGGAAGATCATTACGGACGTAATTAAGCGCCCGCCTCTTCCGGCGTGCGCAGCGTGAGCGAGAGCGCGTGCATACCGGTGGAAAACTCCCCTGCCAGCGCCTCGTTCACCGCGCGCTGGCGCGCCACGCGGGAAAGCCCCGCGAACGCGGCGGAAACCATCGTTACCTTGTAATGGGTCTCGCCCGCGGGCAGGCCATGGCGCCCTGCATGGTTGGCATGGCGCCGGCTTTCATCCTCAATCTTCAGCACGGAAGGCTGAAACGCCCCTTCCAGCGCCATTTTCATCCGCTCTACCCTGTTGGTCATCCTCAACTCCGTTATCTGTCCCGCGCCGGGCGCATGGCGGCGCAAAGCATTATTGCCGCGCGCCGCGCGAGCGCGCACATTAGGCGCATGATTTCGTCCGACGACAAGCCGCAGAAAAGACGCCGCGCCTATGCGCCAGACCCGGCCGCCCCCGGACAGCCTTGCGACACGCCAGGCTGCCCGTACGCGGGCGAGTACCGCGCGCCAAAATCACGCACGGCGCTACGCGAGTTCCATTGGTTTTGCCTGGAGCATGTGCGCGCCTTCAATGCCTCATGGGATTACTACAAAGGCATGTCAGCGGATGAGATCGAAGCCTCGACCCGCGCTGATTCCTCATGGCAGCGTCCCACCTGGCCGCTTGGCCAGAACGGCAAGGCCGCGCGGCTGGAAGAAGCGGTAGAGGCTGAGCTGCACGCCTTCGCCTTCGGCAAGCGCCCCCAGAAACCCGCCACACAGGGCGCCCCGCCTGAATTGCGCGAACCTTTGCAGATATTCAGCCTTGCTTGGCCGGTAACGCTGGATGTCGTGAAAACCCGCTATAAGGAGCTGGTGAAACGCCATCACCCGGACGCCAACCATGGCGACCGCAACGCCGAAGAAATTTTAAAGACCATCAACCTTGCTTATGCGGCCCTGCGTGGCAAACTGGCCCCAGCCCAGCACAGGGAAGCGCAAGCCTCGGCCCCTTGAAGGGGCATCCAGCACAGGCCCCGCGCGCCCAGGCGCGAACCATAGGAATTGACTGAATGAACGACGCCGTGACGACCGAAACCCGCTCCCTGCCGACCTCGGCGATCGACCTGCCAGATACCACGGTAAAGGTGAAAGACGTCTTCGGCTTTGAGTCGGATTTGGAGGTGCCAGCTTTCTCGGTGCGCACCGAGCATGTGCCGGAGATCGACACAACCTATAAATTCGACCGCGAAACCACGCTCGCCATTCTGGCCGGGTTCGCCTTCAACCGCCGCGTGATGATCCAGGGTTATCACGGCACCGGCAAATCCACCCATATCGAGCAGGTGGCGGCGCGCCTCAACTGGCCCTGCATCCGCGTGAACCTGGACAGCCATATCAGCCGTATCGATCTCGTCGGCAAAGACGCGATTGTGCTGAAGGACGGCAAGCAGGTGACCGAATTCCGCGAGGGCATCCTGCCCTGGGCGCTCCAGCACGCCTGCGCCCTGGTGTTCGACGAATACGACGCCGGCCGCCCGGATGTGATGTTCGTGATCCAGCGCGTTCTCGAAGTCGAGGGCAAGCTGACATTGCTGGACCAGAACCGCGTCATCCGCCCGCACCCGGCTTTCCGGCTGTTTGCCACCGCCAACACGGTGGGGCTGGGTGACACCACGGGGCTTTACCACGGCACCCAGCAGATCAATCAAGGCCAGATGGACCGCTGGAACATCGTTGCCACGCTGAACTACCTGCCGCACACGCAGGAAGTTTCCATCGTGATGGCGAAGATGGGCTACGACCCGAAGGACGAAGCGGCCAAGAAGCGCGTCAGCGCCATGGTGGCGCTGGCGGATCTCACCCGGGCCGGCTTTATCGCAGGAGATCTCTCCACCGTCATGTCGCCGCGCAGCGTCATCACCTGGGCTGAGAACACACGTATCTTCGGCGATATCGGCTTTGCCTTCCGCCTCACCTTCCTGAACAAATGCGACGAGGCGGAACGCCAGACGGTGGCCGAATATTATCAGCGCTGCTTCAACGAGGAAATTCCCACCGGCCTGCGCAAAAGCGCCTGACGCCCCCGGAGCGGCAAGATGAGCGGCAAGCAGGACCAGGACAAGGCGGAGGATTTCAAACGCGCAACGGCGGGCACGTTGCGCGCCTTGGCGCATAATGCCGATGTGCAGGTGGCCTATCAGCCTGGCCCGTCCGGGCTTTCAGGCCAGCGCGCCCGGCTGCCGCCGCCGTCGCGCGGGCTGGCGGCACCGGAGATGGCCAAACTGCGCGGTGCGGCGGATGCCATCGCCCTGCGCCTGCGCCACCACGATGACAGCCTGCATAACGCCCGCGCCCCCCAGTCCCGCGAAGCGAAGGAAGCGTTCGACGCGCTGGAGCAGGCGCGGATTGAGATC
>JAKBCD010000196.1:4572-5103 GCA_021808205.1 Pseudomonadota bacterium
CGGCGCGGAACATATGGCCGGCGTTGCCGCCAACCTGCGCGGCAAACTGGGGGCGGAGCTTGAGCAAGCTGGGCTGGCCCAAATTTCATCCCGCGACCAGCTGCCCCTGCACACCGCCCTGGCGCTGCTGGCGCGTGAGCGGATGGACCCTGCCGCCATCCCGGATGCCGCGAAGCCGGCACTCGCCCTGTGGCGCGGCGCGCTGGACCCGCAGGCCGAGCAGGCGCTGAACGAGCTCGCAACCGCGCGCGGCAGCCAGGAATCGTTCATCACCGCGGCGCGCAGGCTGCTGGCGGCCATCAACCTGGCCGAAGGCGAGGCCGAGCCTGACAAGGACGAGCAATCCGAGACAGAAACCGGCGATACCGAGGATGCGCCCCAGCAGGACCAGGCCGAGGAAACCGAAGGCGAAACCCCGCAGGACAAAGCGCCCGCGCAGGCCTCCGCGCCAGATATGGCCGATGCCGACAGCTCCGAGCAGTCTGGCGAGGATGAGGAGGACAGCGAAGATACCGGCGATGGCGGCGAAAC
>JAKBCD010000197.1 GCA_021808205.1 Pseudomonadota bacterium
CACAATGAATGTCGGCAGCAGCACATAGCGGTGCGTACGTACCAGAATGGAACCGCGCCACAGAACCCGCAGCTCATGTCTGAGCAGCCAGAAAAAGCTTGGCGGGTTGAACATCAGCCCGCCGTGAGCTGGAGAAAGACGTCCTCCAGCGTGCCTGAATCGAAACCTGTATGGCCACGCAACTCGTCCAGCCCGCCTTCGGCCACCAACTTACCGCCGCAGAGAATGCCAATACGGCTGGCCAGGCGCTCCGCCACCTCCAGGATATGGGTGGTGAGGATGATGGCCGCACCGTTCTGAACATGCTTGGTAAGGAGGGTTTTCACCAGCCGTGCTGAGGCGGCGTCCAGCCCGGTAAAGGGTTCGTCAAGCAGCAGAAATTTGGGGTCATGGATCAACGCGCCCGCCAGCACGGTTTTCTGCTTCATGCCGCGGGAGAACCCCTCACAGCGTTCCGCCCGGTGCGGCCAGAGACCCAGCAGATCGAGCAATTCATCCGCCCGGCTGCGTGCCAGCGCCGGCGCCACCTGCCAAAGTCCGGCGATGAATTCCAAATATTCCAGCGGGCTTAGCTTATCGTAAAGCAGCGGCTCGTCGGGCAGCCAAGCCATGATCGCCTTTGCCGCCAACGGTGTCGTGATAACATCCCGGCCGAACACTTCGATGCCACCTTCATCCGGTGGCGTCAGCCCGGCGATCATCCGCAGCGTCGTGGTTTTTCCGGCGCCATTGGCGCCCAACAGCGCGTAAAGCTCGCCCGGGCGGATGGACAGGCTCAGCCCATCTACCACCTTACGACCAAATGATTTGACCAACCCCTGCGCACGCAGCGCCCATGCGGATTCCATGGCGCCAGCCTATCCAGCACGGCGCTAATCCGCCAGAGCATAAAGGCCGTGCTCCGGCTGGTGGAATGAATGTTAAATCAAAGTCTGTTGACCCTCACACAGCTGCGTTCGTTCATTTAAAATACTCTGCAGCAGCAGCAAAAACCTGAATCTCAGGATAGGATAAGCCACACGAACACTAGAGCGCGACGGCTTTAGGTTCGCTCACTTTACGCGCGAGCCTGAAGTCTGAATCGCCCTCTATCTCATTGTTTTAGAGGCGGATTCAGATTTTAGAGCGGATCACGTCGTGATTCGATCTAAAATCATCCGGCTCTAAAAAGGCCGCCTTCTGAACAGAGGCGGTCTGATCGAACGGCGTTAAAACGCGCGTTAGCCCTCCTGCCTGTAATTCGGCGCCTCGCGGGTGATGGCCACGTCGTGCACATGGCTCTCACGCAGCCCCGCCCCGGTGATACGGCGGAATTTCGTGCCGGTCTGCAGGGCCTCGATGTCGGCACTTCCGGTATAGCCCATGCCCGCGCGCAAACCGCCAACAAGCTGGTGAACCACCGCGGCCATCGGGCCTTTATAGCCCACCCGCCCCTCGATGCCTTCCGGCACCAGCTTGAGCTGGTCCTTGATCTCCTGCTGGAAATAACGGTCGGCCGAGCCGCGCGCCATGGCCCCCAACGACCCCATGCCGCGATAGGACTTGTAGGAACGGCCTTGATACAGGAACACCTCGCCCGGCGCTTCATCGGTGCCGGCCAGCATGGATCCCACCATCACCGCATCCGCCCCTGCGGCCAGCGCTTTCACCACATCACCGGAGGCGCGAATGCCGCCATCGGCGATGGCCGGCACGCCCGCGGCGCGGCAGGCAGCGGCGGTTTCCATCACGGCGGAGAATTGCGGCACGCCCACCCCAGCCACCACACGTGTCGTACAGATAGAACCGGGCCCGATACCGATTTTGATGGCATCCGCCCCGGCATCGATCAACGCCTCGGCCCCTTCAGGGGTCGCCACATTCCCGGCGATAATCTGTACGTCGTTGGACGACTTCTTGATCCTGGCCACCGCCTTCAAAACGCCATCCGAATGGCCGTGGGCGGTATCCACCACCACCACATCCACCCCAGCCTCGATCAGCGCCTCGGCACGCTCAGCGCCATCCTTGCCAATACCCGTGGCCGCCGCCACGCGCAGCCTGCCCAATTCATCCTTGTTAGCGAGGGGATAAGCCTGCGCCTTGTCCATATCTTTTACCGTCATCAACCCGACGCAATGAAAATTCTCATCTACGACCAGGAGCTTTTCTAATCTACGCTTGTGCAGCAAGGCGCGCGCCGCCTCCGGTGAAACACCGGCCGTGACCACCGCGAGATTCTCGCGTGTCATCAGTTCGTGAACCTTTACACTAGGCTCTGTTGCAAAGCGCATGTCGCGATGGGTTAAAATACCAACCAGCTTGCCGTCCCGCTCCACCACCGGAAAGCCCGAGATATTGTGCTGCGCCATCAAGGCGCGGGCATCAGCCAAGGTCTGGTCCGGGAAAATGGTGAGCGGGTTCACCACCATGCCGCTCTCGAATTTCTTCACCCGGCGAACCTGAGCCGCCTGCTCCTCGATGGTGAAGTTTTTATGAATAACACCAATGCCGCCTTGCTGCGCCATGGCAATGGCCATCTGCGCCTCGGTTACCGTGTCCATCGCGGCGGAAATCAGCGGAACATTCAAGGAAATCCGGCGGGTCAGCCGTGTAACTGTCTTCACCGTGGCGGGCAGTACCAGGGAATAGCCCGGCACCAACAACACATCGTCAAAGGCCAGCGCCTCCGCGATCCGGTGAGAAAAACCCGCTTTGTCCGAGATGTTCATTGCCGTGGCCGCCTATCCATTAAGACCTTGGCGGTTCCCAATAACCATCATGCAGGGCCAGCGCAAGTCAGACGGGCCATGTTATGCGCGTGGTGATCCTGCCCCACCTATGCCACCAACCGGCGCCTCAGTACCCGGCGTACCCGCGCCAAGGTTACTCTCAACCCGGCTTGGCGCAGCGAGATCCAGCCAATCCGCGTATAATCGCGCCAGCGCGTCATCCCCACCTGGCTGGCATAGAAGCCACCCCCCGGAACACGCCAGAACGTGCCGATCGTCGCGAAATCGGATTTCCCGTATTCCCGGTTATGGGGCAAACCGGCAAGCTCGTGATACTCAAACGGGGTCGGCTTGTTCACCAACGCATCGAACAAAATGAACAGCGTCTCGCGGAAATCCGCAAGCGTGATGTCCGCCAATAGGGGGCGGATGAAATCGGCGAAGGCCTCGGTCTGTTGGTGCATACGCTTCACGAAAACCTCGCGCACCATCTCGTATTGCGGCTCGTGTTCTATGGAAACCGGGCTGACCCTGCCGTCGTCTTGGAGATCGAACCGGCAAATCTGCGCCTGGAGTGCCGCAAAAGGCAATTCCAGCAGTTCCACGGCGCGCTCGGCAATATTTACCCAGCCCTTGTTGTCTCCCTTGTTGAACAAGAAGCACTTGATCTGGTCGTGGGCATGGGCATGCTCGAGCGAGCCGATGTAATAGCCTCGTATTTTTTGGCCCAGGAACTGTTCCATACGCCGCTGCGAGGAAAGCGCCCAACCGCAATCGGCCACCGCGTCCGCCTGTGCATCGAAGCCTTCCTGGTCAAGATAGGCTGTGTAGCCCGCCAGTTCGTCAGCGGCGATGCTCTGGATTAGCGCCTTGCAGCCCTGCAACGCCTTCAGCGCGGCTTCCACGCGGCGCGGCCCGTCCACCGGCTGGTCCAGCACCGTGAGCTTGCCGAGCATCTCCAAAAGCTCGGCATCTTCGGCCAGATTCAGCCGCTTTATGCAATCGCCCAACGTTACCCTCGTGCTGGCGGAGAGCAAGGAGGGCGCTTCCTTGTTAAACCCGCTCACTAAGGCTGGCATCAGCGTCAGGCGGCGGGAGGTATGGAAGATCGAGGCCAGCCCCGGCAACCCAAGGCGCTGCCATATGGCTTTGGTAATATAGCCATCACGGGTCGCAAGCCGCAAATGCCTGACCTTATCCGCCTTTGTCGCCATGCTGAGCCAATGCACAAAACCAACCACCAACGGGCCGGCATACATCGCGCCGAATTGCGCCGCCATGCTGGCCGAGGGACTCGCGGCCTTGAATAGCGAAAGATGCGCCAGCAGCGCGGAGGCCAGAAGGTTGCGTTGCGCCCCGCGGGAGCGGGTGGCGGCGGCGGTTAGTTGGCCAATGGCGTGCTGGTTGAACCGTGTGTCGCGAAAAGCTGGTCGCGCAGCGCCGGCACATGATATCCGGCCACACCGGCCTGAAGTGCCGCCGCGCAATCAGCGCGGAAATTATCGCCGAAATGCAGAACTTCCTCAGCGCGGACATTCAGCGCCGCGGCAACCACGGCATAAAGCGAGCCCTCATGCTTGGACTTGCCATAGGCCGAGGAGACGAAAATCCGCTCAACCGGCAGATGGTTCGCGACCAGCACCTCCTGCACGAAGTCCGGTGGCAGATACATGTCCGATACCGCAACGACCGGCTTACCCGTGCTCACCGCCAGCTCGTAAATCATTTCAACGCCGGGGGAGCGGGTGAGAACGCGCCGCTCGGTTTTCAGCTCAAGCTGCATCAACCTAGCGGCCGACCATGCAGGCGGCAAATCATTCGCAAGCTGCAGCGAATCATAAATTTCCGTTAGCGAAACCTCGGGGGTGCCACGCTCTTCGTTAAGCTTCTCCCGGGCTTTTGCTTCAGCCCTGATCCTGGCTTCGTGAAACCCCGCAATGCCAGATTCGCGCTCCATGATCATGAACACGTCCGTGGCATTCAATACCGTGCGGACGAGCAAGGCGTCGAATACATCGAAAGATATAACCTTGGCTTTCAGGATCAGCTCATGAAGTCCGTCCTGGCAAATAGACGGCGCAGATAATGAAGCCGACAGCAGGCAATTGTCAGGCTTCAGAAACTGCTCGGCTTCAGAATGGTTCATAAGACTAAAACTAACCTTTAGCTACCTGGCAATAAACCTGTTAGATCCACAAAAACAAGACACTCGTGGGTGCCACCCGGCTCGGTACGCAATCCCCATCAAGCTTGGTAAACGCCAAACGCATTCGTCAAAAACTCTTATCCGCAGATTACGCGTATCATGCCATATTTAAGGAAGAAAAATTCAAAATCA
>JAKBCD010000198.1 GCA_021808205.1 Pseudomonadota bacterium
TGTGGCAGCACCCGGCCACCGAGGCCAACATGGCCCTGCTAAAGCAGCGCGGCGTGATGGTGGTGGAGCCGGACGAAGGCCCCATGGCCTGTGGCGAATACGGCCCTGGCCGCCTGGCGGAGCCGCCGGAAATTTTTTCCACCATCCAGGCCGCTCTGAATAATGGCCCGCTGAAAGGCAAACACGCCATCGTCACCTCTGGCCCAACGCATGAGCCGATTGACCCGGTGCGCTATATCGCCAACCGCTCCTCCGGCCGCCAAGGCCATGCGATTGCCGCTGCCCTGGCGGCCTTGGGCGCGCGGGTCACGCTGGTTTCCGGCCCCGCCGCGCTGCCGGACCCGCTGGGCCTCACCACCATCCATGTGGAAACCGCGCGTGAGATGCTGGCTGCGGTGCAGGCCGCCTTGCCAGCGGATATCGCCGTATGTGCCGCCGCCGTGGGGGATTGGCGGCCGGAGGAAGCCACACAGAAGCTGAAGAAAACCGTGGATGGCGTTCCGGCCCTCACGCTGACCGAAAATCCGGACATTCTGGCGGGTATTTCCGCCCCCGGCCCGCAACGCCCGCGCCTCGTCGTTGGTTTCGCGGCGGAAACGGAGAAGCTCGCGGAACACGCCGCCGCCAAACGTGCCCGCAAGGGGTGTGACTGGCTGGTCGCCAATAATGTCGGCGGCACCGGCATTATGGGCGGCAGCGAGAACGAGGTGCTGCTGCTGACCGAAACCGGCAGCGAGCAGTGGGACCGCATGAACAAGCAGGCCGTGGCGCAGAAGCTCGCCGCGAAGATCGGAGAGCATTTCGCATGAAATCTGTTGGCGTGAAAATTCTTCGCCTGCCGCATGGGCAGGGGCTGGACCTGCCCGCTTATGCCACGCTTGGCGCCGCAGGGGCCGATCTTCTGGCCGCCGTGCAGGCGCCCGTTATTATTGAGCCGGGCAAGCGCGCCCTGATCCCCACCGGGTTCTGCATCGCCCTGCCGGAAGGTTATGAATTACAGCTGCGCCCGCGCTCTGGCCTCGCGCTGAAAAACGGCATCACTTTGCCCAACTCGCCCGGCACCATAGACGAGGATTACCGCGGTGAAGTCGGCGTGATCGTCCTCAACACAGGCGATACACCGTTTGAGGTCACGCGCGGTATGCGCATCGCCCAGGCGGTATTGGCGCCGGTGGTGCGCGCCGCATGGGAAGAAGTCTCGGATCTTAACGAAACCAGCCGGGGCGCGGGCGGGTTCGGCTCTACCGGGCACTAACCTACCGCCCAAGTTCATTTCTGTCATGAAAGCGCAATTCATTCCCCGGTGACAAACCCCCGCCACATGGCTAAGGGGGCAAGACACCCACCGGAAGCCAGGCGGCCCAATGCGAAATTATACCCCTCCTGCCCTGGCTGGGCACCGCACTCCCAACCGTTTCGATGGCGCGGCCATGCTCATGGTGCTGGGGTTGCTTATCGCGCTGGTGGAGGTTGGCCGCAGCACCATCGGCACGCCCATCGCGCAGATTCAGAATGCGCCCATCCACCTGAGCCCTGCCTGGCTGCCTTATTACGCGCTGCGCTCCACCGCGCGCATGTTCGCGGCCCTGCTATTTTCGCTGCTCTTTACTTTCACCTACGCCACGCTGGCGGCGAAATCCCGCCGCGCCGGTATGGTGCTCATTCCCATACTGGATATTCTCCAGTCCGTGCCCATTCTGGGCTTCCTCACCTTCACCACAGTGTTTTTCCTGCATCTTTTCCCCGGCAAAGTGCTGGGGGCGGAGCTGGCCTCGGTATTCGTGATCTTTACGAGCCAGGCCTGGAACATGGCCTTCAGCTTCTACCAGTCCCTCACCACCCTGCCAGCGGATCTGCAGGAAGCCTCGCGCAGCTTCCGCCTCTCGCCCTGGCAGAGCTTCTGGAAGCTGGATGTGCCCTTCGCCATGCCGGGGCTGGTCTGGAACACCATGCTCTCCATGTCCGGCGGCTGGTTCTTCGTGGTGGCGTCCGAGGCCGTAACCGTCGGCAACACCCAATTCACCCTGCCCGGCATCGGCTCCTACGTGGCAGTAGCGCTGGCAAAAGAGGATTTGCCCGCGATCATCTACGCCATTCTGGCCATGCTTGTGGTGATTTTGCTTTACGACCAGCTGCTGTTCCGCCCGCTGGTCGCGTGGTCTGGCAAATTCCGGTTCGAGACCACCGCTGCCATCTCCGGCCCCGAGCCCTGGATGCTGAAACTGCTGCGCCGCACCGCCTTGTTCCGCGCCATTGGGGAGACGGTCGGCAGCCTGTTCGCCACCGTATTCCGGCTGCGCCTTTCCTTCCGCCAACCCGGCCAAGTGGATGAAACCAGCGAACCCTCCCGGGTGATGGACGGCGTCTGGTTCGTGATGATCGCCGCCGTAGCCATCTACGCGGCATTTCATATCGTCTCCTATGTGTCTACCACGCTGCATTGGCGGGATTTATTCACCGCCGTGCTGATGGGCGTTTACACTGCCATCCGCGTGACGGTGCTGATGATCGTCGCCTCCCTCGTCTGGGTGCCCATCGGCGTCTGGATCGGCCTGCGGCCCGCAGCCACGCGCATCGCCCAGCCCATAGCGCAGTTTCTGGCCGCCTTTCCGGCGAATCTGCTGTTTCCGCCGGTGGTGCTCGCCATCGTCTATTTCCACGTCAATGCGAATATCTGGCTGACACCGCTGATGCTCATCGGCACGCAATGGTATGTGCTGTTCAACGTCATCGCCGGTGCCGCCGCCTTTCCGGGAGACATGAAGGAGGCCGTGGCGAACTTCCAAATCCGCGGCCTGCTCTGGTGGCGCAAGGTGATGATCCCCGGCATTCTGCCTTACTTCATCACCGGCGCGCTCACGGCATCGGGCGGGGCGTGGAATGCGTCCATCGTCGCCGAGGTGGCAAGCTGGGGCCACCATACGCTGGCGGCACAGGGGTTGGGCGCCTATATCGCCCAGGCCACGGCAGCGGGCGACACACCGCGCGTCGTTTTAGGGGTGGCGGTGATGGCCAGTTTCGTGATCCTCTTCAACCGCATCCTTTGGCGGCCGCTATACGCGTACGCCGTCCGCCGCACCACGCTGGGGTAAACGCCATGGACCATCAAACCACGCCGCTCGTTTCCGTGCGCAATTGCCGCCAAGCCTACCATAAGGATTCCAGCGCCGACCTTGTGGTGCTGGATGATGTGAACCTCACTTTGCAGGAAGGCGAGATCGTCGCCCTGCTCGGCCGTTCCGGCTCCGGCAAATCCACATTGCTGCGCATCGTCGCGGGGCTTTTGAAACCGACTTCCGGCGACGTGCGCTGGCGCGGCGAACCGCTGAGGGGCCCCGCCCCCGGGGTGGCAATGGTGTTTCAGAGCTTCGCGCTGTTCCCCTGGCTAACGGTGCAGGAAAATGTAGAGCTGGGGCTGGAAGCCCTGGGCGTGGGCAAGGACGACCGTGAGGAACGCTCCGAGGAGGCAATCGACCTCATTGGCCTCGGTGGTTATGATGGCGCCTACCCCAAGGAGCTTTCCGGGGGTATGCGCCAGCGTGTAGGCTTGGCCCGCGCCCTGGTGGTGCACCCCGACCTGCTGCTGATGGACGAACCCTTCTCGGCGCTTGATGTGCTGACCGCCGAGACGCTCCGCACAGACCTCATCGACCTTTGGATGGATGGCAAGCTGCCGGTGAAATCCATCCTGATCGTGACCCATAACATCGAGGAAGCGGTGCTGATGGCGGACCGCATCCTGGTGTTCTCCTCCAACCCCGGCCGCGTCGCGCATGAGTTGCAAGTGCCCTTCGCCCACCCGCGCAACCGGTTCGACCCCGCTTTCCGTGAGATGGTGGACGATATCTACGGCATTATGACCCGCCGCAAGGCGCCGGAGGTGCACACCGCCGCCGCTGCGCCCAACCCGTTCGCGCATGTGCTGCACCCGGTGGGCACCAACCTCATGGCGGGCCTGCTGGAAACACTGCGCAGCGAGCCTTACAATGGCCGGGCTGACCTGCCCGCCCTTGCCGCCGCCTTGCAATATGAGGTGGATGAACTGCTGCCTCTGGGTGAAACGCTGAGTCTGCTGGGTTTTGCCCTGCTGGAGGAAGGCGATATTCTGATCACCGAAACCGGCCGCCGCTTCACCGAGGCCGAAACCGAGGACCGCAAGAATATCTTCGCGGATGCCGTTCGTACTCACGTGCCGCTCATTACGGAAATCCGCAACGTCATCGACCAGCGCTCCAACCATCGCGCCGCCTCCGTGCGTTTCCGCGACCAGCTGGAGGATCATATGTCTCCCGAATACGCAGAAGAAACGCTGCGCACCGTCATCGCCTGGGGTCGCTATGCGGAAATCTTCGAATATGACGAAGAGGCGCAGCAATTCGGCCTGGAGGAAGAGGACGAGGATGAACACAATGAATAAGATAATCAGCTCCCGCTGTTGAATCGGCGGGAGCTGAAAGCGTGTTATTTTCGAATGAACGCCAGCAGGTCGGCGTTGAACTCATCCGCCTGGATCTGCGCCAAGCCGTGGCTGCCGCCTTTATAGATCTTCAGTTCCGCGTTTTTTACAAACTCCACTGAGCGTAGAGCCGCATTCGCAATCGGCACAATCTGGTCGTCATCCCCATGGGCGATCAGCGTCGGCACGTCGATCTTCTTCAAATCCTCTGTGAAATCAGTCTCTGAAAACTGCTCGATACAATCAAGTACAGATTTAAACCCGGCCTGCATACCGGCCAGCCAGAAGGCATCGCGCACACCCTGCGACACGACTGAACCCTCGCGGTTGGCATTGTAGAAAGGTATCGTCAAATCCTTGAAGAATTGCGAACGGTCGGCGCGCACCCCAGCGCGGATGCCGTCGAACACCTCGATTGCTACGCCACCAGGGTTGGCCTCGGTCTTCAGCATAACCGGCGGCACGGCCCCCAGCAGCACGGCCTTGGCAACGCGCTTAGTGCCATGCCGGCCAATATAACGCGCCACCTCGCCGCCGCCCGTTGAATGGCCAACATGAATGGCTTCCTTCAGATCCAGCGCCTCGGTAAGTGC
>JAKBCD010000199.1 GCA_021808205.1 Pseudomonadota bacterium
ATGACCGCAAGAAGGCCGAGCGCCGTAGCGACGACGCGGCATAATCCGCCGATCTTTCCCGCAAAAAGGCGCCTCCGGCGCCTTTTTCATGGGTGGATGATAGATTTATCTTCCCGTTAACGTGATAGCGATTTAATGATTAAAACATGTTTTCTGTCTGAACCGGCAAAATTCGTGCGTAGAATTCATTTAATTTCAAGGATATCCGCTAAAAGTTATGTCCTGTGCAGACAACCCTGGAAAGGCGGCTGAAGACAGCACGCTGCTCCTGCTGATCCGCCAGGACCAGCTTGACGCCCTGCACCGGAGCATCCTGGCGGCCATCCCTATCAATCTCGTCATCGCCGCCGCCGCGATGTTTGTGTCGATCCATCATCAGCATGGCCAGGAGGGCGTTGCCTGGTTCGCGGCGGTCAGTGCCATCAACGCCATTCGCTTCGGCCAAGCATGGTTTGGTAAAGCGCGGCAAGAGGCAGAGGCACCACGCCCCAGCCTGAGTGAGGCGCAGCGATCTTTAAACCGGCTCTGCCTCGCCGCGCTGGTTTCTGGCCTAATCTGGGCGCTGTTGCCGGTTTTGTGCGATGGCTACACGAGCCCGCAAACCCTTTTCTATCTCACCATCACCTGCGGCATCACCGCGGGGGCCACCGTCAGTGGCTCGGCCTTCGCCCTGATGCCAAGCTGCTTTTTTCTACCGCCGTTGCTGTCCGTGGTCGGCTGCCTGCTTTATGCTGGCGGGTTCGACCGGGATTGGCTGGCGCTGACCGTGATCGTCTATGCGGGGGCGCTGATCCACTTCGCCCGCCGGGGCGAAACCGCCTTCCGCGAAACCAGTTGTTTGAAGAACCAGGCTGTAACCCTCGCCAGTTCGCTCGATGAGGCTCGCTTGCACGCGGTTTCGGTGGCTCTACAGATGAGCCACCGGGCCACGCATGATGATCTGACCGGCCTGCTCAACCGCGACGGGTTCATCCGCGAGATCACCAGCCGGATCAACGGCGGCTCGGGCCTTTATTGCCTGATGCTGCTCGACCTCGACGGCTTTAAATCCGTCAACGACACTTTCGGTCACCACGCCGGAGACCGTGTTCTGATCGAAATCGCCCGACGGCTCTCAGAAATATTGCATGACGGCTTCACCACAAGCCGGCTGGGAGCCGACGAATTCGCCATCTTCTACGACACAGCAAGCACGGATACCGCTCCTGCCGAGCTTGCCACGCGCCTTATTACCTCGATCGCGATGCCGCTTGCCTCATTCGATGCCGGCCGGCTTGGCGCCTGCATCGGCCTTTATACCGGCACGGCGCATAACGTGACCGAGCTGCTGACCCGCGCCAGCGAGGCGCTGCTCGCTGCCAAAAATGCAGGCCGCAGTCAATTCCATATCTTCGATGAGCGCCTCAATCTGCGGTTGGAGGTGCGCCGCGATGTCGAGCGCAACCTGCGCCGCGCCCTGGCGGATGGCGAACCCGAAATCTGGTATCAACCGGTGTTTAGCGCTGATGGCCAAAACCTTGTCAGCCTTGAAGCGCTTTTGCGCTGGCACCACCCGCAGCACGGCTTGGTGCCGCCGCAGGAGATCATCGCCACCGCCGCCTTGTCTGGCCTTGCCGAGCCGCTACTGCGCTACATTCTCGCCAATGTGTGCCTGATGATTCAGGAACTACAGAGGCGGGGGCTGGAGCATGTGCGGGTGGCGATGAATATCTCCCCGCGCGAGATCTCGCGCCTCGCCGTTGATGAAATCCTGCTCTCGGAACTGGCGCTGCGCGGCTGCCCGGCTTCCATGCTTGAGGTCGAGATCACCGAGGAAACGGCGCTGGATATCCGCTCCGTGCAGGACAAGCTGATCCGGCTGGACCGTGGCGGCGTGCAGATCAGCATCGATGATTTCGGCGTTGGCTATGCCACCCTGGCGACCCTGCGGCAGAGCTATGTGAAAAAGCTGAAGATCGACCTGAGTTTCGTGAAGGATATCGCGACAACGCCTGGCAACCAGATCCTGGTGCAATCGATTCTGAATCTCGGGCAATCGCTCGGCCTGCAAGTTGTGGCGGAGGGCGTGGAAACAAAGGACGACGCCGCCTGCCTGAGACGTTTCGGATGCGTTTTAATGCAGGGGCATTATTTTTTACCGGCGATGCGGCTGCCCGCGATACTGGAACGGTTGCCGCTGCGCCAAAGCTGAGGCCCGGCCAAAAGCCCAGATTACCTGAGCGGAATTGAAATTACTGGTGAACATAAAACCAGAGCGCGATACCAACAAAGCGCAGCGATGCGCGCTTCAACTTGAAGCAATCAAACTCCGAGAACGAGGCATATCGACAGCCCATCTCGCGCCGGGCATGATGCACCTAGAGCCGGATGATTTTAGATCGAATCACGACGTGATCTGCTCTAAAATCTGAATCCGCCTCTAAAACAATGAGATAGAGGGCGATTCAGACTTCAGGCTCGCTCGCAAAGTGAGCGAACCTAAAGTCATCGCGCTCTAGGAAAGGGCAGAGCGTGGTCGTAAAATTTCAGGCTGAAATCGACGGCGTCCGGCAAAGCGGTCTGTTCCTGTCGGATTGGTATGTCAGCCAGCACCCCAAAGCGGCGGATGAGGGGGCTGATGGCGTGGCGCATTTCTGCCGCATCGGCTGGCGGGAAGGAGCGCTTCCCAACCCCTATTTCCACCCGAATTGGTATTTAAGTCACTATCCGGATGTGGCGCAAAGCGGCGAGAACCCGCTTTTGCACTATATCATCGCGGGCGAGGCCGAAGGGCGTGACCCCTGCCCCTATTTCTTCACCGCCTGGTATCGCGAAACCTATGAGCTGGCACCGGGCATTTCCTGTCTCGGACATTTTCTCGCGCGCCGCTTTTCCGGCCAGGTGAACCCGGTGCCGGTGTTCGACGCCGCCTGGTATCTGGACCAGAACCGGGACGTGGCCGAGGGCGAGGCGGACCCGTTCGAGCATTTCATGATCTTCGGTGTGCCGGAGGAACGTGACCCCTCGCCGGAATTCGATCTCAAATTCTATCTTGGCCGCTACAAGAAATATCTGCATGGGCAGAACCCGCTGCTGCATTACCTCGCCAATATCGAAAGCGGGATGTTCCTTGCCAAGCGGCCAGAGCAGGAAGGGGTGATCCCCGCCGCCATCCGCCGCTCCACCCGCCCCGCGCCGTTTTTCGAGGAATTCAGCCCCGCCCCGGCCCACGCCACCCGCAAGGCCATGCTACTGGCCTATTACTTGCCTCAATTTCACAAAGTTGCCGAAAACGACTCCTGGTGGGGCAAGGGCTTCACGGACTGGACAAACCTTGCCCGTGCCATGCCGCGCTTCACCGGCCATGTGCAACCAAGGGTACCCCGCGACCTCGGTCATTATTCCCTAAACGACCCCACCACGCTGAAACGCCAGGTGGAAATGGCCAAGGCCGCTGGGCTTTCGGGCTTCGTGTTCTATTATTACTGGTTCAACCGCCACCGGCTGCTGGAAAAACCGCTGGAACAGTTTCTGGCGGATAAATCGCTGGATATCTCCTTCTGCGCGATGTGGGCCAACGAGAACTGGACCCGACGCTGGGATGGCATGGAGCGCGAGGTGCTCATCGCCCAGGAATATCTGGAGGAGGATGACGCCGCGCTGATCGCCAGCCTTGTCCGGCTGTTCGAGGATGCGCGCTACATTCGCATCGAAGGCCGGCCATTGCTGATGATATACCGCGTCAGCCTGATCCCCGATGCGGTGGCGCGGCTTAAAAAATGGCGCCGGCTGTTCGAGCAGAACCACGATGAGCGCCCGCTCATCATCATGGCGCAGAGCATGGGCGATGATTACGACCCGACACCTTACGGGCTGGATGGCGCGGTGGAGTTTCCGCCGCATAAACTCAGCCAGGCGACACCACGGATCAACGACACACTGGATCTTCTGGACCCGGATTTCTCCGCCACGGTGCATGATTACGAAGCTCTGGCGGAAACCTCGCTCAGCCTGCCAGTGCCGGATTACCCGCTTATAAAGACGATCGTGCCCGGCTGGGACAATGACCCGCGCCGCGAAGGCAAGGGCCTTGCCCTACACAACGTCACCCCCGCGAAATACCAGGATTGGCTGGAAAAGCTTATCCGCTACACCGCCGACCATCCGTTTTACGGCCGGCAGATCATCTGCGTGAATGCCTGGAACGAATGGGCCGAGGGGGCGTTTCTGGAGCCGGATATCCATGCCGGGGCAGCCTTCCTCAACGCCACCGCGCGGGCGATCTGCGCGCGCGAGGCGGGCGATCTCGCTTCTGGGATATTGCTGGTGGGGCATGACGCGCAACCCCATGGCGCACAGCTTCTGCTGCTCTACATTGCCCGGCATTTGCGCCGACAATGGGGGCTGAAGGTGCATCTGCTGCTGCTCGGCGTCGGCCCGCTGCTCGGGGATTATTACGATGTCGCGGAGGTCACGGTTGCCTACGACAAGACCATCATCGGCAACCATCTGGACCAGTACCAGCGCTTGGGGCTGCGCCATGCCATCGTCAACTCCGCTGCTTCGGCGCGGGTGGTGCCCTGGGCGGCGGCACGCAATATCGAATGCGTGCTGTTGGTGCATGAGCTGCCGCAATTGCTGAAGGAATATAACCTCGAAATCCAGGCCCGGTTGGGTGGGGCGGCGGCGCGGAAGCTCATCTTCTCCTCGGCCTATGGCGCGGAGAAATTTCGCGCCGCGGTGGGGCTGGATGGCAGCAACGAGCTGCTGCTGCCCCAGGGTAACTTCCTGCGCGTGAGTTTCGACCCGCTGGCGCGCGCGCATACGTTCGGCGCTGGGGCTGGCGGACACGCAATATCTCGTCTTGGGTGTTGGCTTTGCGCATATCCGCAAGGGGTTCGACTTGTTCCTGCAGCTCGCCCGTCGGCTTGGCGCAAAGCGCCAGGATGTGCATTTCCTCTGGGTAGGGGATATCGAGGCGAAGCTGAAAGCCTATCTCGAACCCGAGATCTTGGCATTGCAGGCGAGCGGGCGTTTCACTCTTATCCCCTATACGGACAAA
>JAKBCD010000200.1:0-752 GCA_021808205.1 Pseudomonadota bacterium
CGCATTTGTAATGCAAAGCGCAGAAACACCGCGCGCAGAAATGCCGCCTGCGGCTGCGAGAGCGAGGCGGCCAGGGTGAGATATGCCTCCGCCATGCCTTGCGCCGGGGTGGAGATGACAGGCGTGCGGATAGCGGCGTTCAATTGCGGCAGGGCGATGGCGAGGTCTGGGTGTGCCGCGGCGAGTGCCGCCAGCACAGCCTCGGCACGGCCATACTGGCCTTGTCGCGCATCCCAGCTCGCCAGAATTTGCGCCAGGCGCAGATTGGGCGAATCCGCCGAAACCGCGCTGTAAAGCTGGGCGGCGCTTTTGGTGTCGCCCGCTGCGTCGGCAATGAGGGCGGCGTTGAGCACGTAAACCGCGCCAAACGCGCTACTGTTGAAGGCGGGGGCCAGCGTGTTCAATGCGGTTTGCTCATCGCCTTGGCCAAACTGGGTCCATGCGAGCAGCAGCGGCTCGATCATCGTACCCAGCTGGTCGTCTGGCAGGGTGGTGAAGAAGGCTGCCGCCGCCGTGTAGTTGCCGTTCATGGCCGCCTGGTTGCCGCGCAGCATGGCGGCCAGGGCGTTGCCGGGCAGGCGCGGAGCCAGCTGTACGGCCTCTGGGCTGCCAGACAGCACCCCGGCCAGAAACCCGTCCTCGGCCAGTTGGGTGTTCGTGGGGTCGTATTTCAGCGCGGTGGCGTAGAAGCGCGCGGCGCGGGCGGGGTCGTTGACCGAATCCGCGTAGCGCGCCGCCAAAAACGCGCCCAG
>JAKBCD010000200.1:762-5014 GCA_021808205.1 Pseudomonadota bacterium
CCCATCTCCGGGTGGGAGGCGGCAAGATGGGGTTTGGCCAATTGGGCGGGGCTGTCTTCTGGCTGTGCCGCGCAGGCGGATAGCAAGAGGCAGGCGGCGATGGCGGCGCGGCCAAACGGCAAGGAGATCGGCATGGCTCATGCTGTAGCAGCGGGAGGGCCGCCCCGCAAAATACGGAAACATAAGGCTCGCTTGTTCAGCCCCGCGCGGTGAGATAGGCTGAAGCCATGCAACCAGGGTTTGAGGCCACGACCGGCGACATTACCGTGCAGGTGCGGGTGGTTTATCTGGAAGAGCAGTCACAGCCCGAAGCCGGGAAGTTTTTCTGGGCCTATCACATCACCATTATCAACCACGGTGGCGAGACCGTGCAGCTGTTGAAGCGAAGCTGGCAGATTACCGACGCCAACGGCCGGGTGGTGAAGGTGCATGGCGATGGGGTGGTGGGCAAGCAGCCGGTGCTGCGGCCCGGTGAGAGGTTTGAATATAGCTCCGGCACGCCGTTGGGCACTTCAACCGGCTTTATGGTGGGCACGTACCATATGCAGCTGGTGCCTTCGGGCATGGCGCTCGACGTGGCGGTGCCCGCCTTCAGCCTGGACAGCCCGCACCAGGACGCGCGGCGGCATTAGGATTGTTGGCGGACTGATCCGGCCGGCCCATATAAACGTATGAAGGCGTGAACCAATTGACGCCGCGGAATTGAAACGGAGTGCGCTTTGAATATCCAGTCCAAGTCCGGTAAGCCGGCGAAACGCAAGCAGAGCCTGGCACGCCCCACGCGGGCCGAGGCCGAGGAAGCCGTGCGCACGCTGCTGCTATGGGCCGGGGATGACCCAACCCGTGAGGGCCTGCAGGACACGCCCAAGCGCGTGGCGAAATCCTACCAGGAGTTCTTCAAGGGGTATGATGAGGACCCGGTGGCGATCCTCTCCCGTACCTTTGAGGAGACGGACGGGTACGACGAGATGATTTTGCTGCGCGACATTCGCCTGGAGAGCCATTGCGAGCATCACATGGTGCCCATTACCGGCAAGGCGCATGTGGCGTATCTGCCCGGCAGCCGTGTGGTGGGCATTTCCAAGCTTGCCCGCGTTGTGGATGCCTATGCCAAGCGCTTCCAGATTCAGGAGAAGCTGACAGCACAGATTGCCAACACCATTCAGGAGGTGTTGCAGCCGCGCGGGGTGGCGGTGGTGATTGAGGCGAACCATCAATGCATCTCCACTCGCGGTGTGCACAAGCCGGGGGTGAGCATGGTAACCAGCCACATGCTGGGTGAATTCCGGGACAATCCCTCCACCCGCCGCGAATTTCTGGCGATGATCCAGGGCCGGAGCTGTACGGCGGAGTGAGGTGAGTCCACGCACGCCATGCTGATATTCAGGCCAGGCCCTGGCGATTTTGGCCGGGGGGGCGTATGCCCCGGGGGCCAAGCTTAGAGGAGCCGATCCGTGCCCAGCCAATCCGCCAGCCAGGCAAGCCAACCCTTTGATGCCGCGCCCCCCGCGAACGCCGCCGCCAGCCCGGCCAACCGCAGGCTGGTGGCCGGGTGGCTGTTTCTGCTCGCCTTCATGATCTGGGTGATGGTGGGCATTGGCGGTTATACGCGGGATTCCGGCTCGGGCCTTTCCATCATGCGTTGGGAGCCGATTATCGGCGTATTGCCGCCGATGAGCCAGAGCGCCTGGGCCAAGCTGTTCGCGCTGTATAAAACCATCCCGCAATACCAGATTCTGCATCCTGGCATGGGGCTGCACGGTTTTAAGCAGCTGTTCTGGCCGGAATATTTCCACCGGCTCTGGGGGCGGCTGATGGGCGTGGTGCTGCTGCTGCCGCTGGTGGTTTTTGCCATCACCGGCCGCATAGAGAAACGCCTCGTCCCCTGGCTGGTGCTGCTGTTTTTCCTGGGCGGGCTGCAAGGGCTCATCGGCTGGCTGATGGTTTCCTCAGGTTTTGACCCGGATTCTACCGCCGTGGCGCCAGGCTGGCTCTCGCTGCATTTTTTCGGCGCGATGTTCCTGTTCAGCGCGGTGCTATGGACGGCCTTTACCGTCACTGCACCGGAACCCGCTCGCTATGCAGGCTTCAAGGGCCTGCGCGGCCATAGCATTGGCTCCTTCGTGATGCTGCTGCTGGCCATGCTGGGCGGCACCATTGTCTCCGGTATTCACGGCATTGCGGATTTTTCCGTGGCCAAACAGATTGGCACCGGCCAGCCTCCCGCCGGTTGGCCCGCCGGGTTGTTTACCAACCCGGCCACGGTGATCTTCGACCATCAGGGCCTGGCGGTGCTGGCTTCGTTCGCCATTCTCGCCATCACCGTGCGGGTGCTGCGCCGCGAGGCGCCGCCGCCGGTGCGCGACGCCGCCTTGCTGGCAGGCGGATTGGTGGTTTTGCAATTCGTACTGGGGGTGACCGCGCTGGTTTCCGGCAAGATCGACCTTGGCGTGGTGCATCAGATGAATGCCGTGCTGCTGATGGGCGCGATGCTGCTGCTCATCCACCGCCTGCGGGGTGCGACACGTTGAAAGCAGACCGTGCCGTCGGGAACTGGCTCCTGCTGCTGGCCGTCATGGTGTTTGGCATGGTGGTGGGCGGCGGTCATGCCCGCACCATCGGCGCGGGGTTCAGCATCCAGGTCTGGCGGCCGTTCACCGGTTTCATCCCGCCCGTGAATGCGGCGGAATGGAACTATCTGTACGGCTTGTTCCAGCAAACAGCACAGTATCAAGCCCACCCGATCGGCATGGCGCAGTACAAAGCCCTGTTCTGGCCGATGTTCCTGGACCGCTGCTGGGGCCGGCTGATGGCGCTGGTGTTTCTTATCCCCTTTGCGGTGTTTCTGCTGAAAGGCCGGATTCAGCGCAAATTGGCGCTGTGGCTGGGGTTCATTTTTCTGCTCGGAGCGGGCCAGGCCACCTATGGCTGGTATATGGTGCGCACGGGCCTGTATCCCGGCGTGCTCTCGCCGCCACCGGAATGGGCGGCGCCGCATCTGCTCTTCGCCATGGCGATTCTCCTACTTCTGCTCTGGACGGGCCTTACCCTGCGCAACCCCCAGCCGGTGCGGATTGAGGGCGCTGTTACGCTGCGCGGTTTTTCCACAGCCACGGTGGCGTTGATCTGGGTGACGATGGGGTTTGGCGCGCTGGTTGCGACCTCCGGCGCGCTGCATGTGTATAATTCCTTCCCCACCATGGATGGCGCCTGGACGCCGCCGGATATGTTCGGCCAAGCGCCGTTCTGGATGAATTTCATCATTAACAAGGGCCTGGTGCAGTTCTGCCACCGGCTGCTGGCCACCATTACCGCGCTTACCGCTCTCATTACAGCGGTGCTGGGTCTGCGGATGCAGCTGCCGCCCGCCACGCGGGATTTATTTCTGCTGCTAGGCGGGCTGGTGGCGTTGCAGTATGTGCTCGGCATGGCGACACTTGTACTGGGAAATAACGAGCTCGGTTTTGTGCATGAGCTGAATGCCGTGCTGCTGTTCGCCTCTGCCATTGGTGCGCGCCATGGCTTGCGCGGCGCGGCGGCGGCGCCCGCCCGAGCCTTCGCCCCGGCGGAATAGGAGTGTTTTGAGATGAGTGATGCGCTGAACAAGGCAGACGAACTGTTCCACGGCCCCCAGGGGCTGGATCTGGAGGCCGCGCATAAGCACATCGCCACGGCGCTGGACGGCACGGATGACGGCGAACTGTTCCTGGAATACCGGGAATCGGAATCCATCTCGCTGGATGATGGCCGCATCCGCGCCGCCAGTTTTGATACGCGCAGGGGCTTCGGCCTGCGCGCCGTGCTGGGCGAGGCCGCCTATTTTGCGCATGCCGGCGACCTTTCCGCCCCGGCATTGGCCCGCGCGGCGGAGACCATCCGCGCCGCCAAGGCCGTGGAGCATAGCGTTTCCGCAGGGGACCCCGCCCCCGCTAATGCCCCGCTTTACGAGGGCGTGAATCCGCTGGGCGAAGCCCCCTTCGCGGATCGCGCGGCATTGCTGAAGCAGATTGACGATTTTGCCCGCGCGGCGGATTCCCGCGTGGTGCAGGTGATGGCCAGCATCGCCGGGGAATGGCAGGTGATCGAGATCATCCGTGCCGGTGGCTCCCGTGTGGCGGATATCCGCCCGCTGGTGCGGATCAATGTTTCCGTGGTGCTGGAGGAAAACGGCAAGCGCGAATCCGGCAGCCATGGGGCGGGCGGGCGTTCCGGTTACGGCGCGTATATAGCCCCGGATTTCTGGCAGAACGCG
>JAKBCD010000201.1 GCA_021808205.1 Pseudomonadota bacterium
TGCGCCCTTGGCGGCCAGGGTAAAAGGCGAACGGGCAAAGCCCGCGATAACGGCTTGGGTCACGGTGATCTCCCGGTCGGTTTGAGGGCGGCTTTTTTTACCCGGCCAATTTTAGGTTCGGCTTTTGGCAATGGCACGCGCAGTGACGCGATCGCCTCCTCGCATTGCAGTTCGATGTTGTGCAGCTCAGTCAGGGTCTGCTCCACGGCGTGGCGCTGCTCCTCCAGCTTGTGGATACGGTTTTGCACCGCTTTCAGAAGTGCGATGGTTTGCTGACCATGGGTGGGGTCTATATCGTAAAGTTCAAGATATTCCTTGATCTCTTTGATCGAGAAGCCAAGCCGCTTGCCGCGCAGAATAAGGATCATACGCGCGCGGTCGCGCTGAGAATAGACGCGCGTATTGCCCGCGCGGCGAGGCGCGATGAGCCCCTGCGCCTCGTAGAAATGCAGAGTCCGCACCGTAACACCCAGCTCGGCGCCGAGCTGGGTAACGGTGTAAAGGGGGTCTGGGTACGGCATTCAGGCTCCTGTTGTCTGGCCATGCCCGCGCCTGGCGCCCCGGGGCGGCATGGCGGAGGTTAGAATTTCGCTGTTAACCCCGCGGTGAAGGAATTGTCGGAGGCCGCATAATTGCCGATGAGCGTGCCGCTGGGCGTCGGCAAGCCAGACGTGGTGCTGTTGATGCTGCCACCTGGCGTGAACACGTGGCCATAAGCAAATTGCAAATCCACCGCGGGAGTAATCTTATATTGCGCACCAACGCCGAGGTCGTAATGGTTGGCATCCGGCACGCGGGACGTGCGGTTGCTGTCTGTCACGGGCGATTCGTCGAAGGCGAAGCCGGCTTGCAGCATAATCCGATCTGTCAGCTGATAATTGGTGCCGATGGCAGCGAACCATGTATTGCGCCAGTTCTCGTAGATCACGCTGCCGGGATAACCGTTGTTGAGCGTTACATGCAGGCTGTTCAGCAAGGCCCAGTGGGTCCATTGCAGGCTGCCCATGACTGCCCAGGCCGGCGTGATCTGATGATAAATGCCCAGATCCACGGAATCCGGCATGGTAATGGAGGTGGTGGCAGCGCTGTTGCCGGCTTCCAAAAGTGCCGCCGTGGCGGGGCTGAGGGCGGAGTAAATCCCCGGAACGGTGATGCTTTGCGCGCCGGAAATATTATGCCGGATGCGGGAATGATAATCGATACCGATGCGCGTTGCATCGTCAATTCTATAGAGCCCGCCGATATTGTAGCCAAACCCTACATCATCGCCATGCACATCGGCTATCGGGTCCTGGCCGGTCAGGGCGCTCAATGTCGGCACATTTAGCGCCTGGGTGAGGCGGGCATTGAAATATTCAAAAACAGGGCCAGCGCCGACGGAAAAATGATCGTTGATTTTATACGAAACGGCAGCGCTGAAATCGACGCCAGTAATGCTGGAGACAAGGCTCTGATAGCGGCCGACGAAATCCTCAGGATAGGCCGTGCGCTCACCATATGGGTTGGTAACTGAAAGGCCGAGCCGCAGATCTGGCGCCAGCACGAACACGCCAAACAGTGAGCCAGAGGCCGCCGGCGTGACAGCATTGCCGCCTTGCGTGCCGCTTACGGTGCCGCCGGTAAGCGGGTTGGTGTTGTAGCCTGAGAATGTGGCGGAGGGAGAGATATAACTGACGCCGCCGGCGAACTCGCTTTGGTCCAGCAGCGCCATGCCGGCCGGGTTGGTCCAGGCGGTGCTGGCGTCGTAGGCCTTGGCTTCGTCGCCCGCGAAGGCGGTACCCATCCAGTCTGGCAGCCCTTCGCGCAGACCAAAGCCTGAAGCGTGCGCGGCCTGGCCTAGGCTGAGCGTAGCGAGGGCGCCGCAGGCGGTGGCGGCTAAAAGGCGGGTTTTATACAGCTTAATGGTTTTCATGCTCTTGGAACCTCCTCATTTTATTCGCTTTTCTTTAGGTGGAAGCCTCGTCTTTGCTATTGAATAGAGGTGAAAGCTAACCTAATATGTATGAAAAATACTAAATAGGGATGAAAATGCAAGAGAGCTTTTTCTGGCGCCGTGCGAAAACCCTTATTGCCGGTCTTGGCTTCTTGCTTGGCGTGGCACCGGCGATGGCGCAAGGGGCCGCGGCGGGATGGTGGATGGACCAAAGCGGCAAGGCGGGGATTGTTATTGCCCCCTGCGGCAAAGATTTATGCGGCCGGATTGAATGGCTGAAAGTGCCCATGGATAAGGCAGGCCGACCAAAGACAGATATTCACAATAGCAATGCGGCGCTGAAGCCTAGGCCGTTATGCGGTTTGCAGATATTGGGCAATTTTATCCCCGATGGGCAGGGCGGTTGGAAAGGCGGCTGGATTTACGATCCGCAAAACGGTGAAACCTATAAATCTGTAATGCACGTGGTGGCGGATGGCACGCTGCACGTGCGTGGCTATATCGGGATTCCGCTGCTTGGCCGTTCCGAGGTTTGGCGGCGCCCGGCCAATGTTCTGCCCGCCTGTAGTGGAGGCTGACGATGGATGCGGCGTGGCGCAGCGGCGCAATTCCGGCTCTGCCGGTGGATGAGCTTCTGACCGATGCGGCGGCACGGTTTCCAGATACTCCAGCTATGGATTTTTTAGGCAAGCGCACGAGCTATGCCGAACTTGGCAAACTGGTAGAGCGCGCGGCGGCGGGGTTTCAGCTTTTAGGGGTGGTGAAGGGCGCGCGCGTGGCTTTATGCCTGCCGAACACGCCCTATTACGTGATTTGTTACTATGCAATTCTGCGTGCGGGGGGCGTGGTGGTAAACCTTAGCCCGCTTTATGTGGAAAGCGAGATCCGGCATTTCCTGAAAGACAGTGGCGCGCGCATAGCCATAACGCTGGATGTGGCTGAGCTATATACGAAATTTGCGCCGATCATGGCGGATGGGGCGCTGGATCATCTCATTATTGGTTCGATGCTGAAAATACTTGACCCGGTGAAGCGGTTCGGCTTTTGGCTGACACGGCGCAAGAGCCTGGCGAAGATACCCAGGGATTTAAGGCATGTACCGTTTCACGCTTTGCTGAGGCCAGGAGACGATGCCCGCCCGGTGCCATGCCGCCCAGCCACGGATGTAGCGGTGCTGCAATATACAGGTGGCACCACGGGTGTTCCAAAAGCTGTGATGCTGAGCCATGCCAATCTCATTGCCAACTGCGTGCAGGTGGCAAGGCGCCTGCCGGATATTCCGCCCGGCTCTGGCATGTTAACGCTGGTGCCGCTGTTTCATGTTTTCGCGATGACCGTGGCGATGAATCTTTCCGTGATGCTGGGGCTGAACATGATTCTTCTGCCACGTTACGAGAAAGCGCTGCTGCGCAAAACCCTGGCACGCACAAGGCCGTTGTTCTTTCCTGGCGTGCCGACGATCTACGCCAATATCAACGAGGCCGCCGCGAAAGAGACATGGGAACTTTCTTCCATCCGTTTTTGTGTTTCCGGCGCGGCGCCCCTGCCGGCTGAAATCCGCAGTCGCTTTGAGCAGCTTTCGGGGTGCCAATTGGTTGAAGGCTACGGGCTTTCTGAAACCTCGCCGGTGGTGGCGGCCAATTTGTTCGGTGCGGTGCGCGATGGGTCAATTGGTTTGCCACTGGATGAGACGATTGTGGAAATTCGTGATTTGAACAACCCCGCGCGCATTGTGCCGCCGGGCGAGCGCGGAGAGGTTTGTGTGCGTGGCCCGCAAGTGATGTTGGGCTATTTTAACCGGCCGGACGAGACAGCAAACGTGTTCGTGGATGGCGCGTTGCGCACCGGTGACGTGGGTTATGCCGACAGGGACGGCTATATTTTTCTTGTAGATCGTATCAAGGATCTTATCATTTCAGGTGGCTACAATGTGTACCCGCGCATGGTGGAAGAGGCGCTTTACAAGCATCCCGCCGTGCTGGAGGCGGTGGTGATCGGCATACCAGACGCCAAGCGCGGCCAGGTTCCAAAAGCCTTCGTCAGGCTACAAGCGAATGCGCAGGTTACGGTAGAGGCGTTGCAGGACTTCCTTGCCACCCAGCTTTCACCGGTGGAACGGCCGAAGGAAATCGAGTTTCGTGAAACCTTGCCAAAAACCATCATCGGAAAATTATCGCGCAAGGAATTGGTGGCGGAAGAACTCGCCAAGCAGGGTACATGAATTTGATCTTCCGGCTGCTGGCCGTGGTTTTTGGCGCGATGCTGCGGCCAAAATTAGGGCTGGCGGAGGTGTCGGCATTAGGCTTCAGGGTTTGGCCGCTGGACCTCGACCTCAATCTGCATATGACCAACTCGCGCTACATGGCGTTGATGGATCTTGGGCGCACGGATCTTATTCTGCGCGCCGGGGCCTGGCGCGAGATGCGGCGGCAGAAGCTGGGCGTGGTGCTCGGCGGTGCGGCAATGCGCTTCCGCCGGCCATTAGCGCCCTTCGCGCGGTTTACCCTGGCCACAAGGCTGCTCGGTTGGGATGAACGCTGGATGTATGTTGAGCAGGTTTTTACCGGGCCGCAGGGTGTGGTGTGCACTGCCGCCATGCGCGCGGCATTTGTGAAGGCCGGCCGGCTGGTGCCACCAGAGCCCGTGCTGGAGGCGGCGGTGCCCGGCCTTACAAAATTGCCAGCACCCGCCTGGGCGGCGGATTGGGCAGAGGTAGAAAAAGCCTTCGCGGCATAGCGCCAATAAGGCCCGCGGGGTTGTTTATTCCTGCGAGAGCGCTTCGGCAGTGCGCCAGAAATCCAGTATTGCTGCCAAGCTGTCCTGGATTGTCACGCGTGGTGCCCAGCCAAGACGTGCCTTTGCCCGGGTCGTATCGATCTCTGCAACGGGAATTTCTGCAGCGCGCTGCTTCGCCGGGTCTAGTTCCACGCGGATGCGCGCTTTGGAAAGGCCAAGCAAAATCTCCAACAGATCGCCGATACGCTGGGTGGCACCGGCGCCGATGTTCAAAATCTCGCCGGGAGTAAAGGAAGGCAGG
>JAKBCD010000202.1 GCA_021808205.1 Pseudomonadota bacterium
TGCTCTTTATCGCCCAGGTAATCGAACATCATCGTGGCGTTCGCCATGGCGGGGTAGATGGCGCCCAGCCCGTCCTCGCCGTTCAGCCGTTCTATAATCCAGTCCCGAGCTTTCTGCTCTGCCTTGGCGCGGGAGCCTTTGGGGAAGAAAGGCTCGGCCACGCGCAGCACGTCGTCCAGTACCTTGAACACCGGGCCCCAGGCGGATTTGTAGGGCCCGCGGATCCAGTCCTTAACCTCGGCGGGGTTGGTCCGGAACAGCTCATCGATGCGGATGTTGCGCGGGTTGCGGGCCAGCGGCTTGGCGGCGGCAAGGAACATCAGCGGCACCATCACCGTGCGAGACCAGTAGGAGACTTTTCGCATGGTGAAGGGAAACCAGTCCGGCATCAGCACGGCCTCGATGGGGATCACCGGGCAGGCATCCCAAGGCACAGCACCGAACAAGGCCATCTGGAAGCGGGTGAACACGTTGGCGCGCTCCGCCCCGCCCGCGGCCAGAATGGCCTCACGCGCGCCGACCATATGCGGCGCATCGGGTGAATCACCCAGCGCCTTCAGCGCGAAATAGGCCTTTACCGAGCAGGAGAGGTCCATCTTACCGCCATGGAATAGCGGCCAGCCGCCCTGGCAGGTTGCGTAATCGCCCTGGACGCGGCGCAGATACACGCCGATCTTGGCCTGTAGCGCATCGTCGATCCGGTCGAGATAATGCTCCAGCAGCACATATTCGGCCGGAATCGTGGCGTCCGCCTCCAGCTCGTAGCAATAATGCCCGTCCGTCCGTTGCTCAGCCGTCAGAGAGACACGGGCCAGCTCGATCGAATGATCCAGTATTGCGTTCATCTTTTGGGATTTAGCAGTTTTTGCAGGCTTAGCCAGTGCCCGTGCGGGCATGGCTGAGGCTCATGTAGGCTTCAGCAATGCCGCCGCAGCTGCCTCGCCGGAGCGGATGGCGCCTTCGATGGTCGCGGGCAGGCCGGTATCGGTCCAGTCCCCTGCCAGCACCACGCCGGGACGCGGGCTTTGCGGGCGAGGGCGCTTGGCCAATTGCGCCGGCGTGCAGGCGAAGGTGGCGCGCTTTTCCCATAGCACCCGGCAGGGCGGTGGGTCCGGCGGCAGCCGAAAGGTTTTCGAGAGTTCCGCCCAAACCTGTCCGGCAACGGCCTCCTGGCTGAGATGCGCATAGCGGTTGGCCGCCGAGATGGTAACGGAGACCACTTCATTCCGCGGGAATACCCATTCAGCCATTCCACCTAGCAGCCCGTAGAACCCGGCCTCGCCAGCGTCCATGCGCGCCTTGAAATGCAAATTGCAGATGGACTCGAATTGGTCCGGCACGGTGAGTTCCGGCATCAGCTCTTTCGCCACCCAGGGCGGCACCGCCAGCACCGTGGTCTGGCCGGGGCGCAGCTCGCTCACCCGCTCGCCAAGCCGTATCTCCACGCCGCGCTGCCTCAGCCAGTCCAGTGCCGGGCCGATAAAAGCTTCAGAAAGCCCAATGCGCGCCCAGCGCGGCAGGGCGGCATAGCCGCCGCGGTCCACCGTTTCCGCCAGCACAGCTCCCAAGGGTTGGGCGGCAGCTTGGGCTGGCATGGTGTTGAGGGCTGCAATCGTCAGCGGCTCCAATAGCCGCGTGTAAACTGCCCCGCTTTGGCCTACCAGTTTTTCCACAAGCTCCCCTGGCTTTGCCTTCAGCAGCTTTTTCAGCGCCAGATAGTTCCAGAATCCGGTTCCCGGCACACGGCATCGCTCCTGGAAAATCCACCACGGGATGGCGCCTTCGTTCAACCGCAGGGCCCAGGATTCGCCACGCCTGATGTCGTGGAACGCGAATATGGGCTGCGCCGGGCCAATAAGGGAGCGGGTGGCGCCGATACGCCGCAGATAGTTCAGCGTTGAGATATTGCCCGAGAGCAGCAAATGGTTACCGTTATCGATCCGGCGACCGAGCTGCTTATCGAAATAAGAGCGCGCTCGCCCGCCTGCCTGGGGGGCCGCCTCGAACAGCACCACGCGATGCCCGCCCTCAGCCAGCCGGCACGCGGCTGAAAGCCCGGCGAGTCCCGCGCCTATGACATGCACGCTCATGCCCTCTCCTTCACCCTACCAGCAACCGCACCGCCAGCATCAACTTCTTCCATTTCGGTAGTGAAACACGCTTATGTCCATAGTCGAAATTGTGACGACGTAAAATGGCGAGTAACGGTCGGTAGCTGGCCTCCATCAACCGGGCTGGGCGCATGGCCTTGGCATCGCAGCGCGCCATGGCGGCCTCGGCACGAGCGAAATTCGCCTCCGCCATCTCTGCCACGCGGGCGCATATTTGCGGCAGATCAGGCTGGGTCAGAAACATAGCCGGGTCGGCCGAGATACCGGCTTCGTCAAGAAACTCGGCGGGTAGATAGATGCGCCCGCGCTCAGCATCCTCCGCCACGTCGCGCAATATATTCGTAAGCTGCAACCCGCGCCCCAGCGCATGGGCCACCTCGTCCGCCGCCGGGGAAGCATCCCCGAACACCCGCACGGAAAGCCGCCCCACGGCGGAGGCCACGCGGTCGCAATAAAGATCAAGCTCGGCCAAGGGCGGGGCGATGATCGGCTCACCCGCGTCCATCTCCATGCCATCGATGATGGCGATGAAATCTTCCCGGCGGACATGGTAGTCACCCACCACGCTCAGCAGCGCCCGGGTGATCGGGCATTCGGCCTCGCCACGTTCATACAAGGCAAAAATACGCTGCCGCCAGGCTTCCAGCTCGGCCTGCTTGGCGGCAAAATTTCGGCCTTCCTCATCGGCAATGTCGTCCACCACCCGGCAGAAGGCGTAAATGGCATACATCGCGTCCCGGCGTGCCGGCGGCAAAACCTTCATGCCATGATAGAAGGAGGTACCAGAGGATTTCACCAAGGCGGTGACATAGGCGGTGTCGTTAGGGCTGATCATGGCGCGTATCTCAAGCTCAGCATCGTGGCGGCCAGCACATCCAGCTTGGAGAGCTTCACGCGGGTGGCCAGCGGGTCGCCATGGCGCAGCTTGGTGGTGAGCCGGTTGGCTAGCGCACAGATAATCGCGGTTTCAATCCGCAACCGGCGGGATTTCACGCGCTTCGGTAATTCAGCGGCCTCGCGGTTCAGGGCTACTGTGGCATCCAACATCTTGTCGAACACGGCGCGCAAGCCGGGCAGGGTTTCGGTGCGGGCGATGTCATCCGTGGAAAGCCCGGCCTCGCGCAACCAGTCTTGCGGGATATAGCAGCGGTCCAAATCGCGCAGATCCTTGGCGCAATCCTGCAAATGGTTCAGCACCTGCAAGCTGGCGCACAACGCGTCTGATGGTCCCCAGGTTTCGCGAGATTCGCCATGCACATCCAGCACATAGCGGCCCACGGGGGCGGCGGAGTAACGGCAATAGTGCAGCAGCTCGCCCCAGTTTTCGTAGCGCAGCTTGCCCACATCCTGCCTGAAAGCCACCAGCAGCTCGCGTGCATGGGTGGCGGGCACGCCGGATTCGGCCAAAGATTGGCGCAGCCTTGTGGCGCTCACGCTGCCGGTATCCTGCGCGCCGGTCAGCACCGCTTCCATCGCGTCCAGCCGGGCGATTTTTTCTTCCCGTGAAAGGGTCGGGCTGTCGGAGATATCATCCGCGTTGCGGGCAAAATCGTAATAAGCGTGTACCCTGGCCCGCAGCGGCTTGGCGATGAGCAGCGAGGCGACGGGGAAATTCTCATCCCCCTTATCCTTGCCAGACCATGCCTCCACATTTTTGCCGCTCTTGGCGCGGGCGGGGGCGGTATTGTCGTTGGCGATCATGAGGGCTCCCCGGTATAAGCACGCGCCTTCCATTTCGCGCCGCGCCCCAGCCAGTAATTCACCGCCGAGGCGATGGTGGCGGCCATGTAGAACAAGGCGATGGCAGGCAGGGCGATGGCATAGGCGCGGTGCACCTTATAGCGGTCCAGCGTCGGGAAATAGGTCAGCGCCGCGATGGCCCAGATGGCCAGCCCCAGGGCCGCGCGCCAGCCAAAGCCGGCGCAAAGCGTGGCGAAGGGAAAGACCAGCCACACCAGGGCGAGGCCAATGATGGTGCCGATGAGGATGAGCGCTGAATAGCGCAGCTGGGTGAAGGCGGTGCGGGCGATCATGTCCCAGATATCCCTGGCCTTCGGATAGGGGCGGATGGAGGTAGCAAGCCCCGAATGGCCGAGATAGATGGGGCCGTTTTTCTTCACCTTGGCGGCCAGGGTCACATCGTCGATCAGCGCCCCCTTCATAGCCTCCAGCCCGCCGATGCGCGCCAGCGCCTCCCGCCGGATCAGCACCGTGCCGCCCGCCGCCGCCGCCACGCGCGAGCGCTGGTCGTTCACTTTCGCGAAGGGGTAAAGCATCTGGAAAAAATAGATGAAGGCGGGGATAAGGAATTTCTCCGGCAGGGAGGCGCAGTTCAGCCGCACCATCTCCGAGACCATTTGCAGCCTCTCCGTATTCATCTTCGCCACTAGCGTGGCGAGGTGGCGCGGGTCGTGGGTGATATCCGCATCCGCGAATAAAATCACCGGCGCGGTGCTGGCCGCCACACCCTGAGAAAGCGCCCAGAGCTTGCCGGACCAGCCGGGCGGCTTGTCCTGCCCGTTGAGAATGCTAAGGCGCTCATGCACACCCGCCGCCGCCGCGGTGCCGTCGGTTGAATTATCGTCCACCAGGATGACGCGGAAAGTTCCGGGGTAATCCTGCGCCACCAGCGAGGCGATGACCGGGCCGATCGTCTCCACCTCGTCCCGGGCGGGGATGATGATGTCCACATCCAGCACTTCCAGCGGCGTGACGGGGAGCAGTTCCGGGCCAGAATCCCAGAAACGGCCATGGAAAAAGGCAAGGTAAAGCCAGATGGCGAAGCAGAGCAGCAGGATCATGCGAGCATCCCTTCCTTGCGGAACCACAACAGCGCATC
>JAKBCD010000203.1 GCA_021808205.1 Pseudomonadota bacterium
CCAGCATCGGTGCGCATATCGACCTGCTGGCCCCGCTGCTTTTGCATGTGGACATGCCGCTGAGCATCACCATCACCACGCCGGAAGCCTCTGGCGCGCTCACCTTCGCGGTGGCTGATATTACTGAAAATCTCTCGCCTTCGCTGTGGACCGGCAATACCAGCAACCCCATCACCGGCGGCGATGCGCACTTCGACGGCATCAACCTGCTGGCCAGCAACGGCAGCCTGCAGGTAGCGCAAATCGACAGCCTTACCCTGCACGAGCTGCTGGACGCCACAGCCGGCCCAGGCGGCACAGCCATGTCGCTCACGGAAACGATGAACCATTTCCAGATCTCGCCCATCATCTCGCGGCTCATCAACCTGCCCTTCCACGGGCAAATCGCCTATCTCGGCTTTTCAATGCGGCTTTCCGGCCCGCTGGACTGGCAAAGCATGGCCCGGGGCATCGCAGCGCTGCCCCAGGGTGATGCGCGCGTGCACTTCATGCTGCAAAGCCTGCACCAATGGGCGCTGGCGGGTGGCAGCGGGCAAGCCAGCCTCTCCGCCAGCCTCGGCCCCAGCCAGTTTGCTGCCGCCGGCGGGATCAAATTCAACAATCAGGGCCAGCCATCCGGCACCGCCGCGTTTAGCGCCACCCATCTGGACGCCTTCACCGACGCCATCACCAGCGCCTATCCCGCCCTGCAAAATGGGGTAAGCCAATTTGAGGCGCGATTCTCGCCCTATCTCTCCACCACCGATACCGGCGGACAGACCCTGACCATGAACACGGTCTATGGCCCAAACGGCATCGTTGTGAACGGCAGCAAAACAGGAAGCCTGCCGCCGCTGGACTGGAACAATCTGCTAAACCCGCCGCCCGCGCCGCCCACGGCACCGGGTGACGGCTCAGGCGCGGCAACGCCATAAAAAAGGGGGCCAACCGGCCCCCTTTTCATATTCCGGCACTTTATTGGGCCGCGGAGATCTTCGAGATCTGGTTCTGCATGGCGTTGAGCAGTGCGGAAACCTGGCCACCATTATCGGTGATCACCCCGGCATAATCATTGCGCGTGGTGATGCGCAGGGACGTGCCCGCCACAATCACGTCGATAATCTTCGGCTGCCCGGCATCATCCTCCACCACCCAGCCAACATCGGCGGGCGCCTTGCCGGGCGTGGTGATGGTGGTGTCCACCAGCACGTCATCGCCCTGCGGGGTCGCGCTGTTCACGTTGAAAGTAACACCCTGATAAGCCTTGATCTGATAGGTGATGTTGTAGCTCAGGAGCTGATGGAACAGCCCCTGAAACTGCTGCTTCTGCGCCGGGGTTGCCACATTGTTATAGCGGCCCAGCACATAGTCTCCCACCTGGTCCACGGCGACGATCTGATTAACCAGATCCCGCAATTGCCCGGCTTTCTGGCCTTCTGAGCCGCCGCCATTCACAATGGCAACCAGCTTGTCGCCAGACTGGGTGATGAAGTCCTTGGCCTGATCAGGTGTCAACGCCTGCGCGGCGCCGGCCATGGCGGCCAGCAGAGGGGCCGAGGCAATGGCACTTAATATAATACGGCGGAAATGCATGGTTTTTCCTTTAAGGCTTACTGGGCTGGCTGTACCAATCTGGCCAGGTCCGGTTGTCACGTTGCTGAATCTGCTGCAATTGTGAGGCACGAGATTGGCGATAAAGGCTCCGGAATGTGGCATAAGGGTCCAGCGCCGTGGCCTTAATCTGGTCAATCGGCCCAATCAGCTCAGCGCGGGTGTTCACAAGGTGCAGCCCCGTTTCTGAATAGCCAAAAGCGCTCAGCGCCCCGCTGGCGGGCGCTGCCTCCATCGGCGTGGCAAACCATTCCACCGGCAGGTTCCACACATCGCGGGCGCTTGAGGGGCCAAACACGGGCAGGTAGAGATACGGCCCGGCGGGCACGCCCCAGGTGGCGAGCGTCTGGCCGAAATCGGTATCCGTCTCAGGGTAGCCCATGGCGGAGGCCGGATCGAAGATGCCGCCAATGCCGACTGTGGAATTCACCAGGAACCGCACCAGGGATGTACCCGCATCTCTCGGGTACCCCTCGGCCATGAAATTCAGCATCCGCGCCGGCTCATCGATATTGGAGGCAAAATCCCCTACATGATTGCGGATGCCCTGGGTGGTGATGTGCACATACCCCTCGGCGACCGGTTTCATGAAATAGGTGTCGAGCTTGTCGTTCACGGTGTAGAAAACCCGATTGGTGGGCTCCAGCGGGTCGTTGAGCTGCTGATACGCCTGATAATCCGCCGTATCGGACTTGGGCGGCGGCGTGGCACAGCCAGCCAGGGCCGTAGCCAGGGCGAGGCCCGGAACAGTCAAGGCCGCGCTTCTCATGAGGCGGCGTTTCAGCATCGTCATCATCATTCTCCTGACTTCCAGGCCAGCCCACGCGGCGGCACATCCAAAATGTGTGCGTCATTGCCGTTCCGTCAACTAGGCGGCCCAAGCTTCATTCTGCCTGTGGCCTCCTTGCCACTTGCTTAAACCCGCCCAGCCTGCCACCTAACCCCTCCACGGAGCTTGCAACATGACACATTCCCCTGTCCGACACACGCTGGAACGCTGGGCCGCGGGCGAGCGCATTGCCCCCCTGCCCGCGCGTGAGGGTGCGGAACCACCGGCCATCTCCTTCGAATTCTTTCCACCCAAGACCGAGGCGCTGGAAACCCAACTCTGGCATTGCGTCGAGCGGCTGGCAACGCTGCGCCCGGCTTTCGTCTCCGTCACCTACGGCGCGGGCGGCTCCACGCAGGAGCGCACCCACGCCACCGTGCTGCGCATCGTGAAGGAAACCACCCTCACCCCGGCGGCGCACCTCACGTGCGTGGGCGCCACCAAGCAAGAGGTGAACGAGGTGGCGGAGCGCTACTGGCAGGCCGGGGTGAAGCATATCGTGGCCCTGCGCGGAGACATGCCGGGCGGCGCAGCCTATCAACCGCATCCGGGTGGTTACGCCTTCGCTGCGGATCTGGTGGACGGCTTGAAGAAGGTCGCAGATTTCGAGATTTCCGTGGCCGCCTACCCAGAAACCCACCCCCAGGCCGCCAGCCCCGAGGCTGATCTCGATAATCTGAAGCGCAAGCTGGATGCCGGGGCCACCCGCGCCATCACCCAGGTGTTCTTTGACAATGCCATTTTCCTGCGCTTTCTGGACCGCGCCTTGGCCGCGGGCATCAAGGCACCCATCGTGCCCGGCATTCTGCCCGTCACCAACTTCAACCAGATGAAGAAATTCTCCGAGGCTTGCGGCACCTCCGTGCCCAGCTGGATGGCGGGCATGTTCGAAGGGCTGGACGACGACGTGGAAACCCGCCGCATGGTGGCCGCCGCGGTGGCGGCGGAACAGGTGCGGCTGCTCCAGGCCAATGGCATCGATGAGTTCCATTTCTACACCCTCAACCGCCCGGACCTCACCTACGCCATCGCGCGTATTCTTGGCGTGAAGCCAGAGGCCCCCGCCGCTTGAGCGATTATCTGGCCGGGCTGAATGAGGCCCAACGCGAGGCGGTAGAGGCAACCGAAGGCCCGGTGCTGGTGCTAGCCGGTGCTGGCACGGGCAAAACCCGCGTGCTCACCACGCGCTTTGCCCATATCTTGCTCAGCCGCAAAGCCTTCCCCAACCAGATCCTCAGCGTGACCTTCACCAACAAGGCAGCGCGGGAAATGCGCGAGCGTGTAGCCAAGATCATGGGCGGGCCGCAGGAAGGGCTGTGGCTTGGCACCTTCCATTCCCTCTGCGCGCGCATGTTGCGCCGCTGGGCGGACCGCGTGGGCCTCACCAGCAGCTTTTCGATTCTGGACACGGACGACCAACTCCGCCTGCTCAAGCAGATACTCGACGCCGCGAAGATCGACTTCAAACGCTGGCCGCCGAATGCGCTGATGGCGCAGATCCAGCGGTGGAAAGACAAAGGCTTCATGCCAGGCCAGATTCCGGCTGGTGAAAGCTCGGACTACGCGAACGGCCGCGCCGAGGAATTCTACGCATCCTACCAGGCCCGCCTGCGCCAGCTCAACGCCGTGGATTTTGGCGATCTGCTGCTGCTGATGGTGCATCTGCTGAAAACAGATGCCGAAGTGCTGGCCCACTACCACCGCGCCTTCCGCTATATTCTGGTGGATGAGTATCAGGACACCAACCTGGTGCAATATTACTGGCTGCGCCTGCTGGCCCAGGGGCACAAAAATATCTGCTGCGTGGGCGACGACGACCAGAGCATCTATAGCTGGCGCGGCGCAGAGATTGAAAACATCCTGAAATTCGAACGGGATTTTCCGGGTGCCAAAATCGTACGGCTGGAAGCGAATTACCGCTCCACCGCACCTATTCTCGCCGCCGCCTCGCATCTCATCTCTCACAACGAGGGCCGGCTGGGTAAAACCCTTCACCCTGGGCGCAACGATGCCGAGGGCGAGAAGGTCGAAGTAATTTCCCTGTGGGATTCAGAGGAGGAAGCCAGAAGCGTGGGGGGGCGCATCGAATCGCTCTGGCGCTCCGGCCATTCATTGAACGAGATTGCGATTCTGGTCCGCGCGGGGTTCCAAACCCGCGCCTTCGAGGAACGTCTGCTCACCCTTGGCGTACCCTACCGCATCGTGGGTGGATTGCGCTTTTACGAACGGCAGGAAATCCGCGATGCCATCGCGTACCTGCGCGTGCTGGCGCAACCGGCGGATGACCTGGCCTTTGAGCGCATCGTGAATGTTCCCAAGCGCGGCGTGGGGGAAAGTGCCTTGCGCAACCTGCATGAAACCGCGCGCGCTACGAACCTTTCCCTGCATGACGCGATGCTGAAGCTCGTCACCGAAGGCAGCTTCAAAGGCAAGCTCGGCACCACCTTGCGCGGGCTTAGCGAGCAGTTTGAGG
>JAKBCD010000204.1 GCA_021808205.1 Pseudomonadota bacterium
GCGCGAATGGACCAAGCCGTGACCCCGGCCCTCACCAATTTCGTGCAGGCGAATAATCTCTACCGCTCGGCACCCATTCGCGTGGATAACGTTACGCTGTTCAGCTCTTTCCTGGGCAAGGAGCAACCCACCTACACCCCGGAAGCGGAATACGCCCTGGCCTGAAGCCAGAGGCTGAGCGTTTGGCAACTCGACACGCCTGGGTCTTGAGGGTTACGTTGCGCACATGGAAGCACCCGCGCCCGCTGCACCGGAAGCGCCCGCCCCCCCGGCTGTAAGGAATTTACGCTTCAGCCTGGATGAGGCCCGGCTCGCGGCGCTGGCCGCCAGCCCGCTGCTGGTGCCACCCGCAACCGCTGGCACGCGGCGGGTGCAGGACCGGTTTTTCGATACCGCGGATTACGCCCTGGCCCGCAAGGGCATAACCCTGCGGCTGCGCAAAACCGGGCGCAGCCTGCGGCTGCTGCTGTTGCATGGAGACGAAGCCATTGAGGTGGCCAACGTATCCCCCAGGCCGGAGCTTGCCGCCTTTGGCCCGGCATGGCAGGCCAGCCTGGCGCATGTGCTGAAGGACGCGCCGCTTTGCGAGATTGCCAGCGCCAGCCTGAAGCAGACCACCCGCGAGCTTGGCGAGGCCAGGCTGGTGTTCGAAACCGGATATCTCCTCGCGCGGGGGGAAAGAACATCCTTCAGCGAAGTGGAGATTTCCGCCCCCGCTGCCAGCCTGCCGGAAACCGCCCTGGCGCTGGCCGGGAGCTTCCCGCTGCGCCTGCAACCAGAGCCACTCGGAAAGCGCGCCGTGCGACTGGCGGGCGGGCCGCCACCGCCGGTGCATAAAGCCGCCGCCGGGTTGGGGGGAGACCCCTGCCTGGATGAGGCGGTAGAGGGCATCATCCAGGCCTGCCTGGAGCAGTTTGTTGCCAACTGGCCAGTATTTTTCGAAGGCGAAGAACTGGGGGCGGTGCACCAGATGCGCGTTTCCATGCGCCGGCTGCGCTCAGCGCTGGGGCTATTCCACCGCACCTTGCCAACGCTTGAATTCAAGACCCTACGCGTTGAGGCCAAGCGCATTGCCAGCACCATGGGCGAGGCGCGGAACTGGGATGTGTTCATGGCCATGCTGCGCGATGGCCCCGCCGCCACCTTTCCCGACGAAGCCGGCTTCGCGGCCCTGGAGGCGCAATGCACAGCCCACCGCCAAGCGGGCTACGCCCAAGTACGCGCCCTGCTGAACGACCCCGCCACCACGCGGTTTCTGCTGACCGCGCAAGCCTTTATCGCCCGGCGGGCCTGGCGCGGCGGGCTGCCGGCGGAAACGCTGCCGCGCCTGGCCCAACCCGCCAAGGATTTCGGCGCAAGTGCGCTTGAACGGCTTTACCGCAAGCTGCGCAAACGCGGCAAACACCTCGCCAAACTCGCCGTGGATGACCGCCACTGCGTACGGATAGAATTGAAAAAATTACGTTATGCGGCTGAGTTTTTCGGAGAGCTTGTCGAGTCGCGGCAGCGTGTGCGCCAATTCAGCCGCGCCGCCTCCATATTGCAGGACGAGCTTGGCAAACTCAACGACATGACCACGGCCGCAGCGCTGGCCGGGCGGTTGCGCGGTGACTCACCAGAGGCAATCCGCGCCCTGGGCATCGTTCTGGGCTGGACAGCGCATGCCGCGCTTGGCGACCCGCGCGCCATCGCCTCTGCCTGGAAAGAGTTCCGGGACGTGAAACCGCTGGTCTGAATTCGAGCGCCAAGGCCTCCAAGGCCTACACCGGCAGCGTTACGCACACCCGCAGCCCGACCTCCTGGTTTGCCAGCGTGATATCCCCGCCATGGGCACGCACGATATTGCGGGCGATGGAAAGCCCCAACCCGGAGCCACCGGTTTCCCGGTTGCGGCTGGTCTCCAGCCGCCGGAACGGCTCGAACACGCGCTCCATCTCCTCCTCGGGAATACCCGGCCCACTATCCTCGATATCAATCCGCACCACACCTTTCACCGGGGCGTGCAGCTTCACCCGCGCGGCGTCGCCATATTTCATGGCGTTGGTGATAAGGTTGCTCAGCGCGCGTTTCAGCGCCAGCGGCCTGGCATTCACCGGCATATGCTGCGGGCCCTGGTAATCCAGCATCTCGGCGTGTCCGGGATCCATATCCGCCGCTTCGTCAAGGATAGTGCGCAGGAGGCTGGCCAGATCCAGCCGCGTTACCGGTTCAGTGGTGGTAATATCCTTGCCGAAGGCGAGCGTGGCGGCCACCATCGCCTCCATCTCGTCCAAATCCGCCAGCATTTTCGCCCGCTGCTCGTCATCCTCCATATATTCCGCGCGCAGCTTCAGCCGGGTGATCGGCGTGCGCAGATCATGCCCGATGGCGGTAAGCAGGAAGGTACGGTCCTCGACAAAGCGGCGGATGCGGGCCGCCATGGTGTTGAAGGCCTTGGCGGCGGTGACGATCTCGATCGGCCCTTTCTCGGGCAGCGGCTTGGCGTTCACAACGTCCCGGCCAAACAGCTCCGCCGCCGCCGCCAGCGTTTTCACCGGCACCAGCAATTGCCGCACCGCCAGGGTGATGACGATGCCGCCCAGCAGCAACATGACGATGAAGGCAGAGGCAAACCCCGGCGAGCGCCAAGGGGCGGGTGGACGCAGTTCGGTGGTTACCGTCAGCCACATCAAAGGCGGCAGCAATTGCTCCGGCGGGGGCAGCCTCATGTCCGGCGGGCTGCCATCGGGCATGATGCTATCCGGCAAGGGTAACTGAAAAAACAAACTGTCGGGCAAACCAAAGCAGACGATGAGCCGGAACGGATGCGCAGCCACCCGCATTACGATCCCGCGCGGGCGGATATCGGGCGGAATGCCGTAGGCGAAAATACCGGCCCGCACGGCCTCGGCCATCAGCAGCGGCATGCGCGCCGTGTTGTCCAGCGGCGGGGCCAGCGTCAGGCTGACGGTATCACCCCTAGGTACCGGCTCCTTGGCCGCCACCATCGCCCTGTCGAGGGGTTGGGCAAGGGCGATGTGGCGGTAGATGATCGCGGCGCGAGTAGCGAATTCCTGCTCATCCACCAAGCGCTCCAGCTTGATCTGGTTGACCGTGTGCACCAATAGCCCGATGAGCTGGATGAACGCGAACCCCACCAACAGGAACAAAATGGTCCGGCGGGCCAGGCTCCGCGGCAGCAGGTAAAACCTCAAAGCCGCTCGACGGGGATGGACAGCACGTAGCCGCCGCCACGCACGGTCTTGATAAGCTGGGCGTTGCGCCCGTCATCCTCCAGCTTGCGGCGCAGGCGCGAAACCGCGACGTCTATGGCGCGGTCGAACGGCCCGGCCTGGCGGCCGCGCAGCAAATCCAGCAGCATGTCGCGGGTCAGCACGCGGTTAGGCCGGTCCAGCAATGCCACCAGCAGATCATACTCCCCGCCGGTGATGGAAACCTCCACCCCACTTGGGTCCAAAAGGCGGCGGCGCGCGGCCTCCAGAGTCCAGCCGCCGAATTTATAGATTTTGGTGGTCTCCCCGGCGCTGCGCTCCTCCGCCTCGCTGGTCCGGCGCAGCACAGCGCGAATCCGCGCCAGCAGTTCACGCGGGTTGAACGGCTTGGTGACGTAATCATCCGCCCCCAGCTCCAGGCCGATGATCCGGTCAGTCTCTTCGGCCATCGCGGTGAGCATGATGATCGGCACATTGGTCTCGGCGCGGAACCAGCGCGCCAGATCCAGCCCTCCCTCGCCGGGCAGCATGAGGTCCAGCACCACAAGCTGGTAATGCCCGTTCAGGAAGGCCCGGCGGGCGTCCTTCCCATCGCGGGCGGTGGTCACGCGCAGGCGCTGACGCTCCAGAAACTTGGCCAATAATTCACGGATTTCGCGGTCGTCATCGACCACCAGGATATGCGGCAGAGTGTCCATGTCTGTTACAATAGCGCCGACCCCAGGCTTTGGGCAGTATAGGTTGCAATACGTGACAATTCGGCCACCGCCGTAACATTGCCGCCGCGCGCAAGCGCTGAGCTTTACGTCTGACAGGCCTAACATCCAGGAAGATGTTTATGTCATGGCGCAGCCTTTGCACCCCGTTTGCGCATCCCCTACACTGCCGGTGCTGGTGCCTAACCGGGCCGGCGCAGCAACCGCCAAAACAACGGAGACCAGAATGCGCGAAATCAAACTGAAGGCCGCTGACAATAGCGGTGAATTCTCAGCCTTCGTCTGGGAGCCGAAAGGCAAGGCGCAAGCGGGCGCCGTCGTGGTGATCCAGGAAATTTTCGGCGTCAATGATTCGCTACGCGAGACCGCGCAGAACCTCGCTGACCAGGGCTTCATCGCCATCGCGCCGGACCTGTTCTGGCGGCTGAAGCAGGGGGTGAATCTGTCTGACAAAACCGAAGCCGAATGGAAGAAAGCCATCGGCCTGATGAACCGGTTCGACCAGGACAAGGGTATCGAAGACCTGAAAACCACTCTGGCCGAGGCGCGTGAGCTGCCGGGCTGCAACGGCAACGCCGGTACCATCGGCTATTGCCTCGGCGGCCGCTTGGCAGTGATGATGGCTGCACGCTCGGATTCAGACGTGAACGTCTCCTATTACGGCGTTGCCCTGGACGAGCTGCTGCCCGAATTCAAAAAGATCGAGGCGCCGCTGATGCTGCATATCGCGGAACTGGACGAATATTTCCCCGAAGCGAGCCGCGACAAACTGCTCAGCGGCATCGAAGACAACGAGTGGGTGGATGCCTTCGTCTACCCCGACGTGCAGCACGCTTTCGCCCGCGTGGACGGCATTCATTACGATACCCGTGCCGCAACCATCGCCAATGGCCGCACCGCCGAG
>JAKBCD010000205.1 GCA_021808205.1 Pseudomonadota bacterium
GATGACGGCTGGCGGCGCACCATGAAACGCCTCAATGAACGCCTTGGTGATTTCTTCCTGCTTAAACTTATTGCGCGATGAGGAGGCATACAACACCACGAAGGTGGCCAGCAGCAGCGTCAGCAAATCGGCATAAGAGATGATCCACCGTTCATGATTCGCCGCTGGCTCAGGCTTGGGTTTTTTGGCGGGAAGTTTCGCGCCGGCCATGGTTCAGGCCGCCTGGGAGGCGCCTTCAGGCACCTCCTGCTCATTGTTTGGGGCTTTGGCCGCAGGTTCTTCATGTAAAAAGCTCTTGAGCGTTTGCCTGATCACGATGCCCGGCTTGCCTTCAGCCAACAGCAGAAAGCCCTGGATCACCACCATGCGCTCACGCTCCAGCTCCTTGGCGATGGATTTCAGCCGCCCTCCCAGCGGCAGCGCAATGAGATTGGCAAACCCCACGCCATACACGGTGGCGATGAAGGCGGTGGCGATACCCTCGCCCAGCTCGCTGGGGTGGTCGAGCCGCATCATCACATGGATCAGCCCCAGCACCGCGCCCATCACGCCGATAGTGGGGGAATAGCCGCCCATCGCCTCCCACACATGGGCGGGGTGCTCCTGCTCGCGGTCCAGATTCTCGGCAACGATGCTGAGCATGGAGGCAAAATCCTCCGGCGCGGTATTGTCCACGATCATCTGCAGGCCCTGGCGCTGAAACGGGTCTTCGACGTTCGGAATCTCCTGCTCCAGCACCAGTGTGCCGAAACCGCGCGCCTTGGCAGACCAATCGGCCACATGGTCGATAAACTCGTGCAGGTCGATCTTGGGTGGTTTGGCCAGCCACATCACCGCCTTGATGCCGCGGAGCAGGGTACGAAACCCAAACTGTACCAGGCAGGCCGAAGCGGAGCCGCACATGACGATGATGAAGGCGGTGAGGTTGAGCAGGGAGGAGATCGGCACATGGTCCGTCAACGCGCCGCCAAGGATAACAAAAACCCCGAGCAGCAGCGTAGCCAAATTGATCAAGACACAAATTCTCCTCGTTGCGCCGCATTGATATGCAGGGCGAGCGCCTCCAGCGCCCGCTTGCGCAGCCGCGAGGCGTAGCCCTCGCTGATATCCAACACGCTCGCGATTTCCCGATTGTTAAGTTCCTCGTAAAAATGCAGCGCCAAAACCCGGTATTCGAGCTGGGGCAGGGCGCGCAGCGCCTCCACCAGCAAGGTGCGGTTATCCACGCGGGTCAGCAGGGCCAGCGGGTCTTCCGGCCCATCCCCGTTGTCGTGCACGGCAATGTCCACGGCATCCTGGTCAAAAATGGCCTGGCCGCGCCGGCGCGTGCCCTCGCGCCGCAGCCCGTCGATCATCGCGCCCTTTATGCGCCGCGCCGCGAAGGCCTGAAACGGGACGCCATGCTCAGGGTTGAAACGCTGTGAGGCTTCCATCATGCCGATGGCGCCCCACTGCAGCATGTCATCCAAATCCGCCCAGGGCATACGCGCCTTCATCAGCAGCGCCATGCGCTTGATCCAGTGACCATAAAGGGCGGTTAGCTCCGCCTGGCCGGGGGTGGCGGCGTCAGCCATTGGCGGGCTCGGCCGTGTGCACCACCTGCAGCGGCATGGTCTCAGGAATTTCTTCCAGGGCGATAACCGGGGTTATGCCGCTCACGCATTTCGCCACAGCGCGGCGCAGGGCCAACTGCACCACCAGCACCGGCTTGGCGCCGCGCGCGCGCATGGCCTTGGCCGCCTGCTCCGCCGCCTGGCGCAGATGGGTGGCAATTTCAGCCTCTACCTCGCTGGCCGCGTTTTCCCGCCCCGCGCGCAGAGATTTGGTTACCAGCTCTTCTAGCTTAGGCTGCAGCACGGCCACGCGCAGCGCCGGTTCGCCGCCCATGAACTGCCCGGCGATGAAACGCCCCAGCCGCAGCCGCACTGCCGCCAGCAGGCGCTCTGGCTCCTTGGTGCCGCCATCGGCGGCTTCCACCAGCGCCTCGGCGATGCGCTCGAAATCCCGCACAGGCACTTCCTCGGCCAGCAGCCCCTGGCAAACCTGGCGGATAACCCCGGCTGAAAGCGTGGCACGCAGATCCTCCGCCAGGCGCGGCGTGGTTTCGGCCAGCCGCGTCATCAGCCCTTCCACCTGCGGGCGGCCCAGCAGGTCTGCCCCATAACGCTTCAGCACCTCGGCAAAATGGGTGGCCACGGCCGAGGCGGCATCCACCACCGTGTAGCCAAGCTCTTCGGCGGCTGGAATGCTACCTTGTGGAATCCACACCGCGTTCTGGCCGAAGGCCGGGTCTTTCACCGGGCGGCCGATGGTGAGTTTGTCCACCACCATCGGGCCTTCAATGGCCAGCCATTGGCCGGGCCATGCCTCGCCAATGCCAATGACCGCCCCGCGCAGGGTGAAGCGGTAGCCATGGGCGGGCAGCTCTGAGGAATCGCGGATATGCACGGCAGGCACCAGAAACCCCATGGCGCGGCCGTAGCGTTGGCGCACGGCGGTCAACCGCCCCAGCAGCCGCCCTTCGCCCTGCCCCACCATGGGCGCCAGGGCAAAGCCGATATTCATGCCCAGCGGGTCCACACCGGAAACATCCGTCAGACTGTCCGGCTTCACCTCGGGTTTTGCATTTTCGCCCTGCGCCGCCTCAAGCTGCTCCGTCTGCGGTTGCGCGCGAGACAGCCGCCAGGCAGAGACGCCCAGTGCCGTGCCCAGCAGCAGGAACGGGATGTGTGCCATTTCCGGTACCAGCCCGATGGCGATGGTGATGGCCGCCGCGATGGCTAGCGCCTGCGGGTATTTGGAAAGCTGAGATTTGATCTGCGCGCCGATATCTTCCCCCGTGGCCACGCGCGTAACCACCAAACCCGCCGCGACGGAGATGGTAAGCGACGGGATCTGCGCCGCCAGGCCATCCCCCACGGTCAGCAGCGTGTAGGTGCGCGCCGCATCGCCAAGCGGCAGGCCATATTGCAACGTGCCAATGATCAGCCCGCCCAGCATGTTCACCACCAGGATGATCATTGCCGCGACAACATCGCCCCGCACGAATTTGCTGGCACCATCCATCGCGCCGAAGAAATCTGCTTCCTGGCGCAGCGCCTCGCGCCGCCGCTCCGCCGCCTGAGGAGAGAGAATGCCGGCATTGATCTCGGCATCAATCGCCATCTGCCGCCCTGGCAGAGAATCCAGCATGAAGCGCGCCGAAACTTCCGCCACGCGCGAGGCGCCCTTGGTAACAACGACGAAATTGATGATGATGAGAATGACGAAAATGATGCCGCCAACAACATAATTGCCACCGACCGCGAACTGGCCGAAGGATTCAATCACATGCCCCGCCGCCCCCGGCCCGGTGTAGCCATTGAGCAGAATGGCGCGCGCGGTGGCGACATTCAGCGCCAGACGCATGAGCGTGGTGGCCAGCAGCACCGAAGGAAAGGAAGAGAATTCTGACGGTGAGGGGATATAAAGCGAAGCCCCCAGAATGACGAGCCCGGCTGAAATATTCAACGCGAACAGAAAGGATATGGCAGGCCCCGGCAGGGGTATTGCCAGCATCACCAGCACCAGCAGAATCACCAGCGGCCCTGAAAGCTGGCTGAGGCTGAAGGCGCGCGGACGCGCAAGAGCGAGTGTGTCAGCCATGCAAAAGCCCTGGAATAGCGTTGAATAATCTTGTGGCGTAATGCTCAACGGCAGCCATCATCAGTGGCCCCGCCGCCATGGTCACCAACGCCAACCCGCCCAGCTTGAGCACGAAGGGAATGGATGCCTCGCGTACCTGCGTTGCGGTTTGCAAAACGCCCGCCGCCAGGCCGATGATCAGCATCAGCAGCAGCACGGGCCCGGCGAGTTCCGCGAAAGCCAGCCAGGCGCCGCTGTTCACGCCGCTGGCATTCATGAAGTGACTTCTTCCTCTTCCTTCACGGCATCTTCGGCTAGCGCGGTTACGCGCACGCCGTAGCGGTCGTTCGCAACGGCAACCACCTCGCCATACGCAAGCTTCTGCCCATTGGCAAAAATCGCCAAAGGCTCGCCAATCACCTGGTCGAGTTGCAAAATCTGCCCGTGCCGCAGGGCCCGCAGGTCTTTCACGCTAATCTGCGTGCGGCCCAGTTCAACCGCCACGGCCACCTGCACCCGGTCCAGCACCACCTTGGCGGTAATGGCGGCGGCACCGCGCGGCTGCGCCTGCAGCCGTTCAAGCTCCACGCGCTCCGGCTCTATGAGTTTCTCTGCGCCGGTCAGGCGTTCTCTTTGCTCAACCATTGTGGTTTCTCCTTCGTCTTCGGCTTTCACGCGGCAGCACACATGCCCGTCCTGCTGGCCATAATCGGCCAGGAACAAATCCACACCGCCGCCCACCGCCACCGCATGTGGCAAGAGTGTCACAGGCAGCAGATCCCCCGGCCGCAGCGCCTGAAATAGCACAAGCGGCAACTGCGCCCGGGCAACTTCAAAGTGCAAGCCTACGTTTGTGCTGTCGGTTAGCTGCTCTACACCGCCTGTCCAGTTTATATCCGGTCCGCGCCCGCCCAGCAGGCCGGATTGGCTGGCGATTTTCGCTTCAAGCGTTTCGAACGCCGAATAGGGCACGATAAGCCGGATGGTTCCCGAGCCAAGCTCCGTTTCAAAAATGCCGGTTACGGCAATCATCCAATCCTGCCCATCGGCGATGGCGAGCATACCGGTGGCGTTTTCATAGGCGATGGCCGCGAGATTGAGTGGAACGACGGGCGTGAAGGTTTCGGTGATGGTGGCAAAGGCGATATCCACCATCTGCCGTCCGATGCGCGTTTCCAGCGCGGAAAGCTCATACCGCTCA
>JAKBCD010000206.1 GCA_021808205.1 Pseudomonadota bacterium
CACCATGCCGGTGGCGGTGTTAACCTGGTTATCAACGGCGCGGAGCGTGCCGGCTTCCAATTTGGTCACATCGTCGCTGGCATAGGCGGTGGCGGTTAATGTCGCACCCTGGCCAAGCTGTTCCAATACCGGGGCCAGATCCTGCTGCGCCACAGAAAAGATCACCGTGGTTGGGCTAACACTGGTTACCACCGCGAGACCTGTGGTGCTACCCGCGGTGACGTAGTTGCCGATATCCACGAGCCTTAAGCCCACGCGACCCGCCACCGGGGAAGTGATGTGGCAATAGGCGATGTTCAGCTTTGCGCTATCGATATTCGCCTGGTCAGATTGCACCGCCGCCGCATCCTGGGCAGCCAGAAATGTCTGGTCTGATACTTGCTGAGCCGAAATACTGTCCTGCGCCGCCAGCTTCTGGTAGCGGGCAAGGTCTGAGCGCGCCTGCGCCAGGCTCGCGTTATCCTTGGCCAAGGTCGCCTGATATTGCTCTAGCTGAATCTGGTAGGGGCGCGGGTCAATCTGCACCAGAAACTGACCCTTGCTGACCATCTGCCCTTCGGCATAGCCGATCCGGGTGATATAGCCGCTGATCTGCGGCAATATGGTTACCGTCGCCAGGGGCGTTACCGTGCCGAGTTCATCCAAAATCACCTTCATCGGGCCGCTGGCGGCCCTCGCCACACTCACAGCCGGCACGACCTGCCCGCCAAACCCCTTCTGGTGTCCGGAATGGCGCCACCAGATAAACGCCACCAGCATAATAACGATCCCAGCGACGACCCAGCGGCCTCTGCCGCGTTTTTGCCGTAGATCAGCTTCCGCCACGCGAGCCACCCCCGTCTCTACATCATGTTAAACGCTATAATGTTCCATATTGGCTTTGTCCTCTCAGTACATGTACGGGTAGATGACAAATCGCAATCGGATCAGGGTAGTGAGGCAAAATCCAAGTTCGGCGCTGGCAACCCGGCAGTCCAGGGCGCCACGGCAAACAGCGCCGTAGCGACAAGGCTGACCGCCAGTACCAGCAACGCGCGCCATATATTCAACTGTAAACCGGCCTTGAACACGAACCAGCGGTTCCACAGCAGATAAAAGGCCACCAGTTCCAGTACCACCTTCTCCGCCCGGATGAGCGGCAGGCCGAATTGTACAAAAAATGAGCCCAGCAGCGCCGCCAGGAAAATCGCCGGCAGCACCAGCCAGAAGCACCAGTTCAGCGCCGTGGCTGTGCGCAGCCAAAGATTCGTTTTGCCGAAAAGCTTTGAAAACTCATAGGTTATCAATGGCAAAGTCAGCACCGCACAAAGCCGCGAAAGCGCGCCTAGAATAGCCGTCTTCCAGTCTCCGCCGGCAGCCGTGATCATCGCGCCAACCAGCGGAAACGCGATCAAAGGCGCCAGAGAGGCGGAAAATGCCTCCTTTGTGCCGGAAAACTCCTCGATGCCTTTGGCATTACCGCGCGCCAGTTTGAACAAGCCTTGCAGGATCATCGGCAGAACTCCCGAATCATCGCGGCGTAGATATCAACCAGTTGCTCAAGCTCGGCCACAGGCACCGCCTCGTCCACCTTGTGCATCGTCGTGCCCACCAGCCCAAACTCAACCACCCGGCAATAGCGGGCAATAAACCGCGCATCTGAGGTGCCGCCGCCAGTGTTGCGCTCTGGCACGCGGCGCGTGACAGTTTGGATGGCCCGTACCAGCGCGCCGACCTCATCGCCTGGCTGGGTAAGAAAGGCTTCACCGGAGATCTTCGCCTGCAAAATCGCATCCGGCGTATGGCGCGCCAGCACGTCCGTCAACCACGCCGTCAGCGAGGTCCCGGAATGCAGATCATTAAACCGTATGTTCAGCCTGGCCACGGCTTCACCGGGAATCACATTCGTCGTCTTATTGCCAACATCGACGGAGGTGATCTGCAGCGTCGATGGCTCGAAGAATTCCGAGCCCTCATCCAAACGCGTGCCCATGAGCTCAGCCAGCACGGGCACCAGCTTATGCACCGCGTTTTCCGCCAGATGCGGATAGGCCGCATGGCCCTGGCGGCCAGGCATGATGATGCTGGCATTCAGGCTGCCGCGGCGCCCTACTTTTACCACATCGCCCAGCCGGGACCTGGAGGTTGGCTCGCCCACCACGCAGAAATCCGGGATTTTGCCTTGGGCTTGCATCCATTCCAGCACGCGCACGGTGCCATCAACCGCGTCGGCTTCCTCATCGCCGGTAATCAGCAGCGAGACATGCCCCGGCGCGCGCGCGCAAGCGGCAACGAAAGCGGCGATACCGCCTTTCATATCCACCGCGCCGCGCCCGTAAATCACGCCATTCTGCTCCGCGCCGGCGAATGGGCCGTGGGACCAACCCTCGCCAGCCGGCACAACATCCGTATGACCCGCGAAACAGAGATGCCGCCCGGGGCCAGCCCGCTCAGCGAAGAAATTCTCTATCTCGCCAAAGCGCAGCTTTGTTACCTCAAACCCCAACCCTTCTAGCACGCCGATCAGCACGCCTTGCGCCCCGGCATCCGCAGGTGTGACTGAAGCGCAGCGCAGCAGGTCGCGCAACAGGGCGGGTGCGGAGATCACGCGCGCAGTAACTCGTTGATGGAAGTCTTTGAGCGCGTCTGCGCATCCACGCGCTTTACGATCACCGCACAGGAAAGGCTAGGCGCAGTGGGTGTTTTGCCGGGTAAGGTGCCTGGCACCACCACGGCATAAGGCGGCACCTTGCCGTAGAATATCTCGCCGGTATCACGGTCCACAATGCGGGTGGAGGCACCCAGGAACACGCCCATGGAGAGCACCGCCCCCTGCCCCACGATCACACCTTCCGCGACCTCAGACCGCGCGCCGATGAAGCAATCATCCTCGATGATCACCGGGTTCGCCTGCAGCGGCTCCAACACCCCGCCAATGCCCACCCCGCCGGAGATGTGACAATTTTTGCCGATCTGCGCGCAAGACCCAACGGTGGACCATGTGTCGATCATCGTGTTTTCGCCCACATAGGCGCCGACATTCACAAAGCTCGGCATCAGCACCACGCCGGGGGCAATGTAAGCGGAACGGCGCACCACCGCACCAGGCACGGCGCGCATACCGGCATCGGCAAAGCGCGCTTCGTCCCAGCCTGCGAACTTCATTGCCACCTTGTCGAACACCGGGGCGCCACCAGCACCCCCTTGCAGCACATTGGCGTGCAGGCGGAAAGAAAGCAGCACCGCTTGCTTCAGCCACTGGTTTACCACCCAGCCATCCGCGCCCGGCTCCGCCACGCGCACCTTGCCAGCATCCAGCAACGCCAACGCCGCCTCAATCGCCGCGCGCTCACCACCGATGGTAGCGGGCGATATATTGGCCCGGTTTTCCCAGGCAGCTTCAATAGCGGCTTTTAAATCGATGCTCATCTTCTCATCCTTAAAATTTGCGGCGGCGCGTCTGTTAACTCAAACGGCGATGATCTTGTCCAGCCCGCCCATGTAAGGCCGCAACGCTTCTGGCACGGTAATGGACCCATCCTCGTTCTGATAGGTTTCCATAACAGCAATAAGCGCCCGACCCACCGCCAGGCCGGAGCCGTTCAGTGTGTGCACGAAATCCGGCTTGGCCTCACCAGCCCGGTAGCGCGCGTTCATCCGGCGCGCCTGGAACGCCAGCGTGTTGGAGCAAGAGGAGATTTCCCGGTACGTCCCCTGCCCCGGCATCCAGACCTCCAAATCATAGGTTTTCGCCGCCGAAAACCCGGTATCGCCCGCGCATAGCAACATGCGCCGATAGGGCAGGCCGAGTCGCTCCAGCACCGTTTCAGCGGCGCGGGTCATGCGCTCATGCTCCTCCCAACTTTGTTCCGGCGTGGTGATGCTCACCAGCTCCACTTTGCTGAACTGGTGCTGGCGCAGCATGCCGCGCACATCCCGCCCGGCCGATCCCGCCTCGGACCGGAAACAAGAGGAAAGTGCCGTGAAGCGCAACGGCAGATTCGTCGCCGACAGAATTTCCCCCGCCGCCAGATTGGTGAGGGACACCTCGGCCGTCGGGATCAGCCAACGACCATCGGTGGTTTGGAATAAATCCTCGGCGAATTTCGGCAATTGCCCGGTGCCGAACATGGTGGCATCATTCACCAGCAACGGCACGGTGGTTTCGGAATAGCCGAACTCACTGGTGTGAGTATCCAGCATGAACTGCCCCAAGGCACGCTCCAGCCTGGCCAGCGCCCCCTTCAACACGGTAAAGCGTGAGCCCGCCAGCTTGGCAGCCCCCGCGAAATCCATAAGCCCCAGCGCCTCGCCCAGTTCGAAATGCTGTTTCGGGGTAAAGCTAAACTCACGCGGCGCGCCCCAGAGTTTTTCTTGCTTGTTCTGTGCCTCGTCTTTGCCGTCCGGAACTTCGGCATCCAGCAAGTTCGGAATTTTCGCCAGCATGCCCCGCAGTAATCCGTCCAAACGCGGCCCCTCCGCGTCCAACGCTTCAATCTCGCCGCGAAGCCTTGTTCCTTCGGCTTCCAAGCCCGCGCTATCCTGCTTGTTGCGCTTCGCCTCGCCGATTTTCTTGGAAACCGCGTTGCGCTCGGCTTGCAACTCCTGCTGCCTGGCCAAAGCAGCACGGCGGCGTTCGTCCAGTTCTAAAAGTTCCCGTGAAAGCGGCAAAATGCCCCTTCTGGCCAGGCCTGCATCGAACCGGGCGGCATCCTCACGGATCATCTTGATATCATGCATGTTCGGAGTCTTTTACTGTTTTGGTTTCGTCCTCGGCCGCATCATCCTCAGCCATTTTCTCGTATTTTGGTTCGACAATCCGCACTAAAAACAGCGAAAT
>JAKBCD010000207.1 GCA_021808205.1 Pseudomonadota bacterium
AACGCACCCTGCCATCCGCGCTGGCCGCTGGAGGCGCTTTGAACTACCGCCACATCTACCACGCCGGAAATTTCGCCGATGTGATGAAGCATGCCTTGCTGCTGCGCCTGCTGGCCGCCATGCGGCGTAAGCCTAAACCGTTCCTTGTGTTTGATACCCATGCCGGCATCGGCCGGTACGATGTGACCAGCGAGCAGGCCGAGAAAACCGGCGAATGGCGGGAAGGTGTTGGCAGGCTGCTGGAGGCGCCGCCGTCTGCCCTGGCTGAATACGCCGAGACGGTGAAGCGCCTTGGCCTTTATCCCGGCTCGCCGGTCTTCGCCGCTGAAGCGCTGCGGCTAGGCGACCGGCTGCTGGCCTGCGAGCTTCACCCGGAGGATGCGGCCACCCTGCGCCGCATCATGCGGGCGTATGAAAACGTTGCGGTGCACGAGCGCGATGGCTACGAGGCCCTTGGCGCATTCCTGCCGCCGCCGGAAAAACGCGCACTGGTGCTCGTCGATCCGCCTTTTGAACGCACGGACGAATTTTCCGCCGCTGCCACGGCCCTGGCCAAAGCCTGGAAAAAATTTCCTGGCGGGGTTTACGTCCTTTGGTATCCCGTCAAGCATCGCTCCCCCATTCGGGGGTTTTTCGAGGCGCTGAGATTGGCCGGCATCAAGGATGTCATCGCCGCAGAATTTCTGCGCCGGCCGGATAACGACCCCACCCGCCTGAACGGCGCGGGGCTGGCCATCATCAATCCGCCTTTTGGGTTTGAGACTGAGGCTTCCCCCATTCTTGCCGCCTGCGTGACGGCTTTCGGCGAAGCCGGGGCCAGTGCCGCGATAGAGAGGGTCATCAATGAATAAATCTGTCGCTGTTATCGGTGCCGGGGCCTGGGGTACTGCGCTGGCCATTCTGCTGGCCAAAGCCGGGCGAGAGGTCACGCTCTGGGCGCGCGATGCACAAAAAGCCGAAGCCATGCGCCAGAGGCGGGAAAATCCACGTTTGCCCGGTGCCAGACTTCCGCCCAGCCTGCGCGTCACCGCCGAGATGCCGGGGGCGGACATCCTGCTCATCACAGTGCCGACGCAACATCTGCGTGGCCTGCTGCCCGCCTTGCCCTCTGGCGCGCCATTGGTGCTGTGCTGCAAGGGGCTGGAGCAGGCCACCCTGATGCTACCACCCGAAATTGCAGCACCACGCCCTTGCGCTATCCTCACCGGGCCGAATTTCGCGCATGAGATCGCCGCCGGGCTTCCCGCCGCTGCCGTGCTGGCCACGCCGGACGCCAATTTACGGACAGCGCTCATCGCCGCGCTGTGCACCCCCAAGTTCCGCCTTTACGGTTCGCCGGACATTACCGGTGCGGCCCTGGGCGGGGCGGCGAAAAATGTCATTGCCATTGCCGCCGGGGTGGTGATGGGCGCCGGGCTGGGGGAAAATGCCCGTGCCGCGCTAATCACCCGTGGCCTGGCGGAAATCGCGCGGCTGGCGGCGGCGCTGGGCGGCAAGGTGGAAACCATCTCCGGGCTTTCTGGCCTGGGCGATCTGCTGCTCACCTGCACCGGCACCAGCAGCCGTAACTATTCACTGGGCTTCACGCTGGGGCAAGGGCGCAGCCTCGCGGAGATTCTCGGCAGCCGCGCCGCTGTCACCGAGGGTGTGCACACCGCGCCCGCCTTGCTGGCCCGCGCTGGTTTTGCCGGGGTGGAGATGCCAATTACCCAGGCCGTGACAAAGCTGCTCTCCGGTGAAATGAATGTACCACAAACCATGGCTGCGCTGATGAGCCGTGACTTGAAGGATGAATGATGCGGCCTGTGGCCCAAGCCTATCTGATCGCCGTGGCTGCGATGGCGCTGCTCGGCGGCTCTGCCGCGCTGGCGGCTGCACCGCCTCCGGCTTTAGCCTGTGAAAGCCAGGACCCCACTACGGCGCTGGCGGGGTGCGGCGCCATCCTTGCCGCCGGGGTGGATATGGAGGCGCTGGATTTCGAGGCCTATAACAACCGCGCTCTGGCTGAGTTGCAGCTTCACCAGCCCAAGCCAGCCTTGGCGGATGCGCAGGCGGGCATTGCCCTCAACCCGGAAAATGGCGGCATCCAGGTCACGCTCGCGCGGGCCTATCTGGCCCTGCACCAACCCCAGCTGGCCCTGAATGCGCTTAACCAGGCCATCACGCTGATTCCGAACGATGCCACGCCGCTTGTCCTGCGCGGTCAGATCGAGCTGATGGGCGGGGACTGGCAGGACGATATCGCGGATGACAACGCCGCGCTGGCCCGCGACCCGCGCAGCCAGGACGCCCTGCTGAACCGCGCGCTGGCGGAGCTTGACGGGGGCGCCGCCGCCATCGCGCTGGCGGATGCCAAGGCCGCCGCGGCGCTGGGCAGCACGGACCCGCGTCTGCATCTGGTGCGCGGGCTGGCCGATGCCGCCTCGGGTGATTGGCAGGGCGCGCTGACGGAAGAAAACGCGCTGCTGGCTGCACAGCCGGATAACGGGTTCGGGCTTGCCGCGCGCTCGGAGGCGGAAGCGCATCTCGGCCAGTTTCCCGCCGCCATCGCCGATGCCGGCCGCGCCATCGCCGCCGCGCCGGATTCGCCGGGGCCGTATGTGGACCGGGCTTTTGCCGAGTTGCAAATCGGCAACTTCCCCGCCGCCCTCAGCGATGCCATAGCCGCCGCGCAGCGCAACCCGCATTACGCTGCCGCCTATACCGACAAGGCTCTCGCCGAGATGGGGCTGGAGCGCCCCAATGCAGCACTTGCGGATGCCAGCCAGGCCGTGGCGCTGATGCCCGATGATGCCGCGGCCTACGATGCGCGCGCCACGGTTGAGGCGATACAGAACGACCTTGCCGCCGCGTTGGCCGATGAAGGCCAGGCGATCAGGCTCGCCCCGGATGATCCGGCCTATTATCAGAAGCGCGCGATGATCGAGCTGCACCAGAACCAGCCAGCGCCTGCCTTGGCGGATTTGGGCAGCGCCATCGCCTTTGCGCCGAACGACCCGCGTCTGCGCCTTCAGCGCGCCGGGGTGGAGAACGCGCTGAACCAAACCGCCGCCGAAATCGTGGATTTGACGGTGGTGGTGAACAATCCCGGGCAGGACGAGGATTTGCTCTATCAGGCGCTGCTGCTGCGGGCGGGGGCCTATAAACAAAATAACCAGCCCCAACCGGCCATGGCGGATGTGGCGCGCGCCATTTTGCTGAAGCCCCACGCGCCGCAGGGCTATGCCATGCGCGCGGCGCTGGAGCAGGCTGCGCAGCAGACCAATGCCGCCATCGCCGATGACAGCAAGGCGATTGCCCTGGATCCGAAATTTCTCGCGGCTTACGAGGACCGCGCCGTGGCCTATGGCAGCCAGCACCGATATGCCGAGGCCGCGGCGGACGAATCAAAAATTTTGCAGTTGCATCCCAATTCGCCGGGGGATTTGAACAATCGCTGCTGGTTCCTGGCCCTTGGCGGCAGGCTGAACGAGGCGGTTGGCGATTGCAAAAAATCCCTCAGCCTTGACCCCACCAACGCCGCGACTCTGGATTCGATGGGGTTTGTCTATCTGAAGCTGAAGAACAACCAGCAGGCGATAAATTATTACACCCAGGCGCTGAAGGCAGACCCAACGCTGGCAACCTCGCTCTATGGGCGGGCTTTGGCCGAGCAGGCGGGCGGAGACCAAAAAGCTGCGGCGGCGGACATGGCGCTGGCAAGGCATTACGACGCGAATATCGAGCAGGATTTTGGCAGTTGAGGCAACGGCGTGGCGCGGTTTGGCTGTTCTGGCCCGCTGCCGCCGCGCTGCTGCTGTTGGCCGCTTGGCTGCGCGGCCCGGAATATGACGAAGCCTACTCGATTTTTCTAACTGCCGGGCATGCCCGCCCGGTTTGGCCGCAAGGCGTGTTCACCGCCGGTTCCGTGCGCTGGCTTTACGCGGGCCATGCCTCGTTCTGGCAAATCGCGCAGGCTCTGCGTCAGGGCGATGTGCATCCGCCGCTGTATTTCTGGACCTTGGAGCTGTGGCGGCGCTGGGCGGGGGCAGGCTGGTTCACGGCAAGGCTGCTCTCTGTGGGCTTCACGCTGGCGGGGCTGGCGGGGCTTGCGCGCATTGCCCGGCTTTGCCGCCTGAAGGTGCTGCCGGTGCTGGCGATGGCGCTGCTGGCTTACGGGTTTTGCTATACCGGCATTCTGGCGCGGCCTTATGCGCTGGTGCAGGCGTTGAACATCTGGGGCGTTTATTTTGCCCTGGCTGAACGCAAGCCGCTCAGCGCGCTGGCCGCCGGGTTGTGTTTGGGTGCGGCCGCCTTTGCTGATTATCTGGGCGTGTTCACCGGTGCCGCCATGCTGGCCTGGATGCTTTGGCGGAATTGGCGGCGCGGGCTGCTGGCGCTGGCGGCGATGCTGCCGTTTCTTGGCGCCTGCTTCTGGTTTTTTCTGGCCCAGCACGCCTCACGCAACGGGCAGTTCGCGGCCTTCGCCTGGGAGCCAGCCTTGGCTGCAATGGCGCGGGATGGCGGGGCGGCGCTGTTTGGCGGCCTGCCGCTTTATGCCGGGCGCTGGGGTGGGCTGGTGACGGGGATGCTGGCCACGCTGGCGCTGGCGGGATTTGGCTTTGCGGCAAGCCGGGCTGCGGGCAGGTGGTTTTTGCTGCTGGCCGCTGCCACGCCCTTGGGGCTGCTGGCGCTGGGTGTGGTGTTCCGCAACACGCCCATTGAGATCCGTTATCTGGCGTTCGGTCTGCCCTGGGTGGCGCTGGCCATTGCTCCGGTTTTGCCCAGGGTTTTGCTAGCGCTTTGGCTGGGTGCGGGGGGCGTTG
>JAKBCD010000208.1 GCA_021808205.1 Pseudomonadota bacterium
GTTCTCGTGGGTCTGCGTCCGCACAGAGTCCACCGCTGCCAGAAAATCTCCCACGCTCGGCCGGTAAACCGGGCAGATCACGGAAACCAGAACGCCCGACACATCCACAGCACCATAGCGAACTCGCCCCCGCGGCAGCGCCAGCGGGCGTGATTCCAGCGCCCAGCGCGGATAATCCGCCAGCAAAAACCGCTCCCTCGGAATCGCCGTCTTCAGCTCCTTCTTTAAATGATAAGCGAAACTAAACAGCTCATCCGTCCGCTTAATCAGCGCCTCTATCTTTTCCCGGGCCGAATCCCCCCGGAAAACTTATCTCTAGCGGGCTGCCGTTCAGCTCCTCCCGCTCCGGCAGGGCAAAAAATTTCAACGTCACCCGGTCCCGGCGGCACACCTCCACCGGTGGCACAAAGGCAAACCCGCAGGCCGCATCGCCGCCCACCGCCCCGGCGACATCGCCACGAAACTGGTCAGCCAGCAATTCCGCAATTGGCTGGCCCTCATGTGTCACCAACACGCGCACACCGCCCAGCTTGGTGCCCGCCTTGTCATCCACGCGCAGCGCCCAGCCCTGGATCAGCCCATCCACCATGCCGTCCACCACGGCCATCAGCCGCACCGGCTTCTCCAGCACAAAGCTGTATTGCTCAACCGCCCCGCCCGCGCGCGAGCTTATCGGCGCCGCCGCCCCATCGAGCGAAAAAAACCGCAGCACGTGCCGCGCCCCGTCCCAATAGCGCTCAGGTATTCGATAGTTGAAGCCGATCCGGCTGTTCGCCAGGTTCACCAGCTTGCTGTCGTCGCGGTGCAGATCGCAGGTCACCACATCCTCGATCACACCGTCGATCACCACCCGCATCTTTAGGCTCTCGGCGGGCTTGTCGAAATCCACCGCCCAGCCGCCAATATCGGCGCCGCCGGTCCGGTCAAGAAAGCAGAGCAGCTTGCGCTCCGCCTGCGGCACAGATGTTTTTGCCACGGCCTTGCGCGTCATGCCTACCCCGCCACCGAAATTTCTGCCGGCAGCCCCCTTTTGGTCGTCTGCCGGGAATAGTCTTTATCACCAAACCGCGGGCTGGCGTGCCAAGTCTTGCCCATGGTCCTGAGCAGATAACGTATATCTTTCGACATGAAAACCGAACGCGCACCCCTCAGCGCCATCGGCACATTGCGGCTCAACCTGAAACCCTTCATTCCGCCACTCCCGCGTCCATTCGCTTCAACGCTTCTGGCAAAAGCCCTGCCAGACGGTCCGCCCACTCCGCCTGCCCCGCCGCCTCGGCAATCAAATCCTGCCGGATCTCGATCTCCAGATAATCCAGCCCATTGCGCTCCGCATGCGTCGGCACGCCATAATCGGTCTCGTCGGTCACGCGGTAAGGCGCGTTCTCCTCCACCACGAGCCCATCTTCGGCCCGCAGCAGATCCGCCAATATCTTCGAAAGCCGGGGGTTGCGGTTATACAAAACCGCCACATGCATAGGCCGCGCCTGCGACAGATAAACCGGCGTGAAACTGTGCATCGCCACATAAACCGTACGGGCCCGCTCCACCACTAGCCGCTCGATCGCGCCATGATACGGGTCGAAAATCGCCGCCCGCCGCGCGGCCTTGCCCGCCTCGTCCAGCCTTTGGTTGCCCGGAATGGGGGTCGCCTCGCTCACCTCGGGAAAGGCGCTGGCCACATGCGGCTGCCGGTTGCAGTCAATCACCAGCCGCGAATAATTCTGCAAAACCGCAGTGGCATCCAACGCCGCGCTCAAGTGCCGCGTCACCTGCGCAATGCCGATATCCCAGGCGATATGCCGGTCCATCTCCGCGGGCGGCACACCCAAATCTCCCAGCGCGCGGGGAATCATTCGCCCCGCATGGTCTGCCGTCAACAAAAACGGGCTCTGCCCCGCCTCGCGCAGCATTTCATAAACCGGCATCTCGTCTTCGCCCAGCAAACCCATTTCGCACCCCGCTCAATGCCGCCAGCTTATCCGCCTCGGTCGCGCCACGGCCGGGTTGAATTCCATCCACTCGCCATTCCCGACGGAAACCCCGGTGAGCGCCAGAATAAACCCCCAATGGCTCACCAACAGCGTCGTTCGCGCATCCTTACGCTCGCGCATATCGGCCCTGAACGTATCCGCCCTGGCAATAACCTCCGCCTCGCTCTCCTGGCTTTCATGCCACCAACGCTCCGGCAAATGCCCAAACTCATGGTGTGGAAACCGGGTCGCGAGCTGGGCAGGAGCGCTGCCAATATCGCAAACAAACGCCGTCCGCTCACGCACCTCGTGCATCACCTCCACGCTTACCCCCGGCAGGGCGCGAAACGGCTCCGCCGTCTGTAACGCCCGCAGATAGGGTGAAACAATCACGCGCGTAATCCCAGCTCCGGCCAACGCCGCCGCCGCCGCATGTGCCTGGGCTTGGCCCAGCTCCGTCAGCTCCGGGTCCTCAATCCCCGGATCACGCCTGGTCTCGGTAAAGTGCAGATTAAAATAGCTTTGCCCATGGCGGAGCAGAAACATGAAACTTCCTTCAGTGTTACGCGGCTTGCCCGCCTAGCCTATTGCAACATATGTCTGGCTGCACGCCAACAGGCGTCTGTTGGCAATTTCGCACCGCAATGCCCGACTTGCGCCGCGCCGCGCATTAGGCCAGTTTGAGACTGAACAGAGGATGACAGTGGCCGATAACGCACTCCAATCGCTCGGCGGCTTCCCCGTCGTGCTGGTAATTTTCGCCAGCATCGCGATCTTTCTTGTCCTTCGCCTGCGCTCGGTTCTGGGCAAACGGGTCGGGTTCGAGAAGCCGCCGCTGCCGCCCGGCGCCGCGCCTGACTTCCCCCAGGGCCCCGTGATCCAAGGCCAGGCCCTCCCGCCATCAGCCCATAACCACGCCGTGCCGGACCCACACTCCGATCTCGGTCAGCGGCTCATGCAAATCGTCAACCGCGACCCCCAATTCGACCCGCCGCAATTCCTTGCCCAGGCAGAGGCCTCATTCCGCAGCATCGTCACCGCCTTTGGCGATGGCAACCGGGCCGTGCTGCAATCCCTGCTCACCCCGCATGTCTACCAAACCTTTGAATCCGCCCTCGCGGCGCGCGGCCCTGGCGAACGTCAGCACACGGAGATCAGATCGATCCTTTCGGCTGGCATCGAAGATGCGCAACTCTCCGGCGACCTGGCGCTCGTTGTTGTCCGCCTTGTCTCCGCCCAGTTCACCCAACATCTGGACGCTAACGGAAACCCCGTTCCAGGAAGTGAGGAACACGCTGATCTCTGCGATATCTGGACCTTTGAGCGTAACCTGCGCGGCAAAGACCCGGTCTGGCGCCTGTCGGCGGCACGCAGCGGTTAACCCCATGCGTTGGCTTCTTGCTTTCGCCGCCGCCCTGGCGCTTGCCGCCTGCTCCTTTCAACAACAGCCCGAAACCGGCGCCAACGCCCCGCCGGGGCGCCAAATTCTCGTGGCGCAACTTCCTGGCTGGCAGCAAGATAACGCCCCCGCCGCCCTCGCCAGCTTCGTCATGAGCTGCAAGGCGATCCTGCTGATGCCGCCAGATTCTCAACTCGGCGGCACTGGCCTTGCCCAAGAACGCGCTGGCCAGGCCGGCCTCTGGCAACCCGCCTGCACCGCCGCCAAGGCCGTACCACCCAACAACGAGGCCGCCGCCCGGCAATTCTTCGAAACCTGGTTCACCGCCTATGCCATCCCCGGCCAAGCCCTCATCACTGGCTATTTCGAGCCCGAAGTCCCCGGCTCCAAGAACCAGCGTCCCGGCTATAACGTCCCGCTCTATGCCAAGCCGGCCACTACCACCCTGGCCAACCTGCCCCGCTCCGCGATCGACGGCGGCGCCCTCTACCGCAAAGCTCCGGTCACCGCCTACGTCACCAACCCGGTTGATGCCTTCATGCTGCAAATCCAGGGCTCCGGGCGCATCATCCTGCCAGATGGCAACATCCTGCGCGTCGGGTTCGACGGCCAGAACGGCCAGCCCTACACCCCCATCGGCCGCGTCCTGGAACAGATGGGCGCCATCAAACCGGACGATGTCAGCTATCAAACGATATCCGCCTGGTTAAAAGCCCACCCGGCGGACGCCAAATCCGTCATGGAGCAAAACGCCCGCTACGTTTACATGCGCCCACTCGGTAACCTCCCGGCGAACGAAGGTGCCCCTGGCGCGCTGGGCGTGCCCCTCACGGCTGAGCGCTCCACCGCCGTGGACCGTTCCGCCCTCCCACTGGGCGCCCCGCTCTTCGTCTCCACCACAGATCCCATTACCGGCAGTGCCATCAACATTCTCACCGTCACGCAAGACACGGGCGGCGGCATCCATGGGCCGGACCGGGCAGACGTCTTCTTCGGCGCCGGGCCAGATGCCGAGGAAATCGCCGGCTCCATGCGCCAGCCTGGCACACTTTACCTGCTACTGCCCAAGCCAACGCCCGCGCCCTGATGCCCTCCTTGTCGGGGCATCGGCAAACGGCTAGAGGCTGCGATGTGACGATAGGGAAATTCAGATGACCTCTAGCGCGGCTCAACAGGACGGAGCGGCTGAAAAACTCCGCCTCTCCGCCCTTATCGGGGTCCTCGGTGTGGTTTATGGCGATATCGGCACAAGCCCGCTTTACGCGCTTCAAACCTGCCTTGCTTATTTCAGCGGCCGGCACCTGGTGTCGGAGGATGTTCTAGGCGTCCTCTCGCTTATCACCTGGGCGCTCATCATCACCGTCACGCTGAAATACGTCACCTTCATCATGCGCGCAGACAATAACGGAGAGG
>JAKBCD010000209.1 GCA_021808205.1 Pseudomonadota bacterium
TGCACGGACGAGCAATGGGACCAGACCTTGGCTGTTAACGTCACGGCCGTGTTCCGCCTCTCCCGCGCGGCGGTGCCTCTCATGGTGCGCCACGGCGGGGGCGCCATTATCAATGTTTCCTCGGATTGGGGGCTGGTTGCCGCGCATGAGGCGGTGGCTTACGGCACCAGCAAGGGTGCCATCGTGCAACTCACCCGCAGCATGGCCGCCGACCATGCGCGCCAGAAAATTCGCGTGAACGCGGTCTGCCCCGGCGATACCGATACCGCTATGTTGCGCAGTGAGGCCTCCGGCGAGGCCCGTTTGCGTGAAATGGCGGAGGCGATCCCCCTCGGGCGCCTCGGCCAGCCCCGCGATGTCGCGGCGGCAATCGCCTTTCTTGCCTCCGAGGATGCCAGTTTCATCACCGGGGCCATGCTGCCTGTGGATGGCGGGAACTCGGCGGTATAGCTCTATCCGCCGGCCAGGGCCGCACCCTCCCGCAACACCCTCTCCGCCTCCTGGGTAATCCCGCTCTCATCGTGCAGCACCAGCCCCGGCAGCACTGAATCCGGCCTGCGGCTGCCTTTCTGGGCCTGCACCAGGATCATCTTCGCCTTCACCCCCACGCGCGGCCAGAGCGGCAGCAGCGTGATACCGCCGCAATAAAGGCGCAGGAGCGAAACCGCCTCGGCATAGGTGGCGGCGGGCAAAGCCAAAGTGATGGTGCCTTTGTCCCGCAGCATGCGCAGCAGCTCAACCACCCATGCCGCCAGGGTGCCCTGCGGCGCATGGTGTGCCAAAGCGCGAGCGGCATCCGGCGAAGGCGTGTTATGCGTGCCGAACCAGGGCGGGTTGGCCGTTACGTGCTGAAATGTATGGGCTGGAAAGGGCAGAGCTGTGGCATCGCCGTTCACCGCGCGAATGTCCATAAATCCGTTTTCGGCGAAGTTTTGCGCCGCCAGCCCGGCCAGCGCCGCGTTGTTCTCCACGCCGATGCCGCGCACCCCTGGCACCCGCGCCGCCAGGCAGAGCAACGCCGCTCCGGCGCCGGTTCCGGCCTCCAGCACCAGCTCACCGGCCTTGGCGGGAACCAAGACAGCCTTCAGCACCGGTTCGAACCCGTTCCTGTGGCCGGCGCGGAACTGCCGGTAGCTTATGCGCCCGCCCAGCAACCCGCCCATGCTTGTCTCGTTATCTATCACCGGCTTGACCCTTCTGAAATCCCGCCCGATATGGTGCTAACGCAATTTGCTTTGACAGGTTAGGGCGCTGAATTTGGACGGTGCGACGCCATTGACGACCGATGCCCTGAGCCGCCTGACCGGGCTGCTCGAGGCGGAGCTGAAGGCTACCAACGAAGCCATCGTCGCCCGGATGGACAGCCCCGTCGTGCTCATTCCCCAGCTTGCCGCGCATATCGTCGCGGCGGGGGGCAAGCGCATGCGCCCTTTGCTTACTCTGGCCGCCGCCAAGCTCTGCGGCTATCAGGGGCAGCGGCAGGTTAAGCTCGCCGCCTGTGTCGAGTTCATCCATACCGCCACTTTGCTGCATGACGACGTGGTCGACGAGTCTCTGCTGCGCCGGGGTTTTGCCTCGGCCAATGCGGTGTTCGGCAACAAGGCCTCGGTGCTGGTGGGGGATTTCCTGTTCTCTCGCGCCTTTGAGCTAATGGTGGAAGATGGCTCGCTGGAGGTGCTGCGCATCCTCTCCAACGCCTCGGCCACCATCGCCGAGGGCGAGGTGCTGCAGCTCACCACCCAGAACGATATTTCCACCACGGCACAGAAATATTTCGAAGTGATCCGGGGCAAGACCGCGGCCCTTTTTGCCGCTGCCGCCGAAGTGGGCGGGGTGATCGCAGGGGCGAGTGCAAAGGAATGCGTGGCGCTGCGGGATTTCGGCATGGATCTAGGCATGGCCTTCCAACTGGTGGATGACGCGCTGGATTACGCTGCCGACCAGGCGGAGCTGGGCAAAACGGTGGGCGATGATTTCCGCGAGGGCAAGCTGACCTACCCGGTGATCCTGGCGCTGGCCGAGGCCACGCCAGAGGAGCGCGGCTTCTGGGTGCGCACGTTGGAAGAGAGCGAGCAGGCGGAAACGGACCTGACCACCGCGCTTGGCGTGATCAAGAAATACGATGCGACCTCGCGCACCATCTCCCGCGCCGAGCAGTTTATCGACAGCGCGGTGAACCGCCTGGCCTGCTTCCCGCAGAGCGAGATCCGCACCGCCCTGGCGGATGTGGCACGCTACACCACCGCCAGGCGGCATTAAGCGGGCAAGGCTGAGCCTCTGCCGTTTTAGAGCGTCCAGCTTTGAGCTGAACGCTCTGATTTTATGTTTGAGCGAGCAATTTCATTCAGTTATCTTGACGCCGGCGGGTCAATCTAAAGGCATATTGCTCTAGCTTACACTTTGTCGGGTTGCGCGCTGCTGAGCACCGTCGAGATGGTAGAGCGCATGATGCTCACCGTTACATTTGGCGCGATTTCCACGTCGATCTCGTTCGCGCCCTCGGTGGCTTTCTTCACCAGCCCGACAATGCCGCCAGCCGTTACCACTTTGTCACCGCGTTTCAGCCCGCTAAGTTTGCCTTTGAGCTCTTTCTGCTGTTTTTGCTGCGGGCGGATGAGCAGGAAATAGAACACGATGACGATGAGAACGAGCGGCGCATATTGCACCAGCGAGGCGAGGCCGGCGGGGCCTGCGCCAGCGCCGGTGACTGTTTGCGCGTAGGCGGCGGAAATGAACATGGGAACTCCTGATTGCCGTGAAGTTGCGCGGACCATAGAGCGGGATGATTTTTGAGCAAGCCCCGCCCGGATTTGAACGAAAAATCACCCCGCCTGGTTTGCATGCAGACAGCGGGCGATTCAGACCTTAAGAAGCGCGCATGGCGCAGACCTTGAAGTCATCGCACCCTGGGTGCGCGCTGTGGCAGTGAATTGGGAGTGTAGCGAATGAATGACGACGTGCTGCGCCGGATTGCCGAAGCGCTGGAGCGCCTGGCCCCGCCGCCACCCGCCACGCCAGAGCTAGCTGGCGCGGATGCCTTCGTGTGGCACCCAGCCCAGGCGAGCCTGGCGCCGGTGAAGCGGGTGGCGCGGGTGGCGCTGGACCTGCTGAAGGGCGTTGAGTTGCAAAAGCAGCAGATAATGGAGAATACCTTGCGCTTTGCCCAGGGGCTGCCGGCCAACAACGCTATGCTGTGGGGCGCGCGGGGCATGGGCAAATCTTCGCTGGTGAAGGCGGTCCATGCCGAGGTGAACCGGCAGTTTCCCCAGGCGCTGGCGCTGATCGAGATTCACCGCGAAGATATCGGCACCCTGCCGGACCTGTTGAACCTGCTGCGCGAGACGCCTCGCCGCACCGTGATATTGTGCGACGATCTCTCGTTCGAGAAAGGCGATGCGGATTACAAGGCGCTGAAATCAGTGCTGGACGGCGGCATTGAAGGCCGGCCGGACAACGTGCTGTTCTATGCCACCTCCAACCGTCGACATCTGATGCCCCGCGAGATGATCGACAATGAGCGCTCCACCGCGATCAACCCCGGTGAGGCGGTGGAGGAGGCGGTGTCTCTCTCCGACCGGTTCGGGCTGTGGATCGGGTTCCATAACAGCGACCAGCAGCAGTTCTTCGCCATGGTCGAGGGCTATGCGGCGGCCTACGGGCTGCCGATTTCCCCGGCGGATTTACGCGCCGCGGCGGTGGAATGGTCGATGACGCGGGGCAGCCGCTCCGGCCGGGTGGCGTGGCAATTCATCCAAGATCTTGCCGGGCGGCTCGGGGTGCGCTTGACCTCGGCCGCCTGAAAAGGGCAAGGAATGCCCAAGCAGGGCGCTCCGGTCCGGAGTGCCTTGCCCAGCGGAAGGGTGGCCGAGTGGTTTAAGGCAGCGGTCTTGAAAACCGCCGTGCGTTAACGCGTACCGTGGGTTCGAATCCCACCCCTTCCGCCATTAGAGCGCGATGATTTGAGGTTCGCTCGCCAGACGAGCGGACTGAGAGTCTGAATTGCCATCTAATGCATTGATGTAGAACCTGATTATTTGTAAATGGCCGCCGAGACAAAAAGCCCAGGACTGGCAGGCTACTGCACAAACGCTCCCATTCCTGCGGTAGCGTAGTAAGATGAGACGGAGAGCCTGATGACTGTAGCCTTGATGGATTTCGACCTCTCCGACGAGATTGTACGTAAGTTGCTTGAGCGGATCTCGGATAATTCGCCCTTGGCGAAGCATCTGGGCAAAGACAGACCAGCCTGCGGCCGGGCTGTGGTTGCCAGCAGCCTGTTCGACGCGGACACGCTCAATACACTCTACACGACGTGCCGCGAGAGCGGCGAACGCGGGCTGATGCTCCAGTTGCTGGCACTTGATAACATTCACGCCGCACCGGCAGCCCGCACGATCCCCGAAATCGACGTCCTTATAAACGGGCTGATCGCCTACCTAAAACGCGATGCGATCGACGGTTGGCTTTACCGGCGCAGCCAGGATGGCGTGCTGCTGCCCTGGCTGGTAACCGAAATGCGCTATATCGCGCCCCCGGAAGGCAAACCCTATGTGATCGTAAGCCTTCTTGCCAACACGATGCAGGCGGCCGGCCGGGAGATACGCAACGACGCCCACCAGCGCTATGCCGGCATGACCCAGGCAATTCTGGTTCATGCCAACGACATCCTCAACCGCACGATTCCCGAGCTGCTGGCAGCTTATGGCTTCTTCAAGGAATGCCCGGCGTTCAAGGAGGAATATGAGCGCCAA
>JAKBCD010000210.1 GCA_021808205.1 Pseudomonadota bacterium
ATCGCATGATCAGTGTTATTGAACATTCCCCGAGGCGGCTGAAAATAGCGTTCCCGCCGCCATTGCGGGCCGCCGCCGCCCACGGCACAGAGCGCCCTCTCGGAAGGCCGCCGGCGCGACCGCCCGGCAAATTGGGGGAATACACTACCCGGCGGGCGCGATGATCCCGGCGTTGGCGGGCCGTCACTCGCCAATCTGCTGCGTAAAATCTCAGCCGCACGCCATGAAGCGGTGTGCATCTTCCGGCGCCAGTTCCACCCGCAAGTTTGCCCGCAATTCAGCGAGGCCAAGTTCGCGGAGATCATCATTGAAATCGCCCAGGTGGGGCGAGAGCGGGATCGCCTCGATCCCGGCGGCAATTGCGCGTCCTGTCAAACTGGCCACGGCGCGGTCACCGGCCACATCGGCGTCACGGGCAATATAAAGCCGCCGCATCCCGGCGGGGAGCAGGAGGGCTGCCAGATGCCCGGCCGAGAGTGCGGCGGCCATCGGCATGGCGGGAACTACGCTGCGCAGCGACAGCATGGTCTCGATGCCCTCGCCCGCCACGAGCAAGGCATGCTCCGGTCCGTTTTCCAACCCTACCGTGCTGCCAAATCGCACGGCATGGCCAAGCAGCAGCCCCAGCGCCCGGCGTGGGGTTGCCAGTGGTGCCTTACCCAGCCGCATGGGATCGAGCGGATCAAACCCGCCAGGATCAAGACAGGTGCGCTGGATACCGGTGATCCGGCCATCAAGGTCGGTTACCGCCGCAATCAAAGCGGGCCAGGGTTCTGGCGATGCATCTGGGGTCGCGCGATAGAAACAGCGCGGATGGAAACGTAACGCGCCAATGCCAGTAAGTGCCGCTGCCGTGATGCCTCGCCTGTTCAAATAGCTTTCAGCAAGGGTGCCCGAGAGGGGCTGCGCCATGCCGAACAACCGCCGTGCGGCGCGCTGGGCCTGGGCGGCGTCAGGAGCTGCATCACCGCCATCATCCGCCTGCGCCTTGGGGACGGAACAGGCGCCCGGCAAACTCGGCAGATGGCCTTGAGGGTGAAGGAGATGGCTGCGGTGTTTGTCACCTGCAGTATGGTCGCCCCCCGCCAGCCCCAGAAACCACCGCGCCTCCTCGGCCACATCCCGGAACTCGAGCAAGCCGTAGCGCTCGCGGATCAAGTCCAGCAAATCGCCATGCGTGCCCTCGGCGGCATCCTTCCAGCGCCCCGCCGCACCCTTGCCCGTGCCGCCGCCACTGAGCCGCACAAACAAAGACCGCCCCGGCGTGTTATGAACATCTCCCACCAGCCAATAGCGCCCCTCACGCCGCCCGGCGGGCAGATAATGCCGGCACACCGCCTCGGCCTGCCGGGCCAGCATCTGCGCCAACTCCGCCGCCGTAATGGAAAAATCCTGCTTGGGCATCGTTGCCCCTCCATCGCTACAGATTGCCACTCAATCCGGCGCCGCCCTCGGAATTGGGCCGAACAGCGCAGCCTATCGCTCCGCCCTGCCCACTCGCTATCTTCCGAATCGGAAGTGCGCCTGACCACCGCCCCTCAAAAACCTTCCACGCGACTGGGCTTCATGCTATAAGTGACCATCTAACTGGTCAGGAGCATCCCATGAACAGCGTTAATCTCGCCGACGCCAAGGCGCATCTGAGCGAGCTCGTCGAACGGGCCGCCGCCGGAGAGGCTGTGGGAATCACCCGCCGGGGCAAGCCGGTGGCGCAACTCGTCCCGGCTGATATCCCGCGCAAGCCGGTCAATCTCGGGGCTTTACAGGCCACAACCGCAAATATGCCCACCCAGGCTGAGCCCGCCCGTGAGGCCATCCGCAAAATGCGCGATGAGGCGCGCTATTGAGCCTATATCTCGACACGTCGCTGCTGGTCGCCGCCCTGACCAATGAAGCCGAGACCCCGCGCATGCAGGCCTGGCTGGCGGCACAGCAGGCCGGAGAGCTGGCGATCAGCGACTGGGTGATGACCGAATTCTCCTCGGCCTTGTCGATCAAATTACGCACCGGCCAGTTGCAACCCGTCCACCGCGCCGAAGCCTTGGCGATGTTCACACAACTCGCCGCTGAAAGTTTTTTGTACCTGCCGGTCAGCGGGCCGCAGTTCCGCACCGCCGCGCGCTTCTCGGATCAATACACGCTGGGCTTGCGCGCGGGCGATGCCCTGCACCTGGCCATCTGCGCGGATCACGGCGCCACGCTATGCACGCTTGACCGCCGCCTCGGCGAAGCTGGCGCAGCACTGGGCGTGAAAACGATGCTGCTGTAATCGCCCACGCAAAATGGGCCGCCCCGCTGCCAGGTCCGGCCCATCCGCATTGCTCGTGACGCTTCGTAAATTGTCCTGGCATTGGGCTACCCGCCCTCCTGCCCGGCGATGTCGGCAAGACAATCCGACAGAAACTCCGTGGTCGAGCAGCCCTTGATGGCATCGGCGGTAATGAACAACGCCATGCCACCAAAACCATCGGCGCGCATTTTCGAGCAGGTGAACGCCGTCGTCACGGTGATATAACGCAATTTGGCTGAGCGCCGCACGATGTCTTGGAGAATCACCTCCCACGACAACCCGCTCATGTCCAGCTCAATGGTGCCATCATTCGAGATTGCATTTTTAAGTTTTTCTTCCACATAGTAATACACTTGGCTTTTGCTGTTGCTGACCGCGCCCAGCGCCGCGGTAAGTTCGGCGCAATTGACCCAGATCAGATCCGATGGTCCCTGCCAGGAATGGAAATAGGTTCCATCGCCATCCGGCTCCGCATCGAACATATGCGAGAGCAACAAAAACTCCAGCTTCGTCATATCCGTGTTCGGGATGACCTCCGGTATCACGGTCGGTGAAAAATAATCCGCCACATTGGCCTCCAGAAATGCAAAACCCGGCACGAAGCCGGGTCTGTGTTGAAGAAGGTGAATGTTGAAACTCGATGCTCAGGCAGCATCGACTTCAAAAGGATCAAGCAGTCTATGCAGCGCCATGGTCCGGCCCATCCAGGGTTCAGGGCGGATGGCTTTGATCCAATCCGCGAAGCCCGGTATGAAGCCGAGATCTTCACGGACATGCTGTTCGCCGATCAGGCGCACAGGTACGATGCGCCCCGTCGAGATCGTCATGATGGGGCCAAAAAATCTCTCCGCCATAAAAATACCTTCGGCATGATGACGAAGTGCCCGATGCCGGAAGTCTGCTGTTATGAGCTTCGATTCATCGAACCAAGAATGTAGCGATAAAAAATCTTCTGCCGTCCCGCCCCATTTTTTCGCGGAGGATAAAGCGTGATGGTAAGGATGTGCCATTGCCGCCTCCTCAAAATTCATGGGAATAATTTTCGGTGGCGGTATAGCGCTCATTATAGTCGAGCGTGATGCTGCCCTCCGTTACGTCGAAGGTAAAATCGCCGAAGGCGCCATCATTATTCTCCCAGCCGCAATGCGTATGCGCCAAAAAATCATAGGATAGAGCCTCAATGGCTTCGCGCACCGTGTGGGTCTGGCGTTCAATGTCCGGGCTATCCCAGGCGGGCCGGAAAATCTCGATCCGCTCATCCGGCAATTCAACGGCAACATCGCCGTTCTGAGCCGTGATGTCCTCGATCTGCCCGCTATCGCCATAGCCGTCGAAATTCACGATCACAGCGGTAATGCTATGTTCCGCCAGAACACCGAAAAGCGCTTTCTTGTTGCCATCGAGCACGGCACACGCGCGCGCGCGATACGCGCGTTCTTTTTGTTCCCATGCCGCCATAAAAGGATCAACCGCAGGAAGCGGTTGCTGACCAGGTGCTGGATTGTGATTGTCTGACATGATCTGTCTCCTGAAATGCAAGACCCGGCACGAAGCCGGGTTTGGATGGGATGAAAGGGATAAACCCGAGGCGGCCTCTTGGCCGCCTCGGGTTTATGGGATCACTCCGCCGCGATCTCGTGCGGCTCGAGCTGTTCATCGTCTTCGACGAAGGAAAGATCGGTTGCCTCATCCTCCTCGCCGGCCACATCCGCGCTGGCGGCGGCACTACGCGTGACCTCTGCCGCAGAATCTGCCGGCATCACCATGGTCTCCACGCCTTTCGTCCGCAGCGCCTCGGGCAACCAGCCGGTGCCCGCCAGCGCCTGCGCGGCGGCTTCGGCCATAGCGTCCTTCTTGAGGTTTTCCAGACGCTGCGCCGCCTGCTCTCCCTTGGCTTCCCGTACGGCTTCAAGAATGCGCGCCTTCGTCACCCGGCCGAGGTAATTGTCCACATTCGGCGCCCAGCCTGCAGCGGCCAGGTCAAGCGCCAGAATTTCCGCCAGTCGCCCGGCATGCGCCAGCGCCCGGGGCCGCCGGTTATAGGCGTCATGCGTGGCGTTCAGCGTCAGCGCCACGCAATGCGCGAACAAGGCCTCCCGGCTGTCCGTATCGAGATTGGAGAGAGCATCCCAGAGTTCAGCACTATCTTCGGGCAATTGCGCTGCCCAAGCCTCGTGCCGTGCATCAACCCGTGCCGCCAAGGGCGTGTCAGCCAAGCCCGGCGCCTGGGCGCCGAACATCACACTCTTCGCCTCGATCTCCAGGCAGGATTCGGCGCCGTAGCGATAGAATAGCCGCAGGCACAGCGCGTGCAGTAGGGCGAGATAAGCAATGCCGGGCTCATTGCCCAGCGCCTCGCGCAGCGCCAGTGTGCGATATGCCGTCAGCTCCGTCAGCAGCCGGTCAGGCAAGGGCTCAATGCAATATTCC
>JAKBCD010000211.1 GCA_021808205.1 Pseudomonadota bacterium
TTTGGCATGTATAAGCTGGGGATCAACCCCACCACCTCCACCCCGGATGATTGGCAAAAAGCCGCCGCCGTTTTGCAGGAGCAGAAAGCCAAAGGGCTGGTCCGGCAATATTACGACCAGAGCTATATCAACGCGCTGGAAAACGGCGATATCTGGATCTGCATGGCGTGGTCTGGCGATATCTATCAGGCCAATTCCAAGGGTTATACGAATCTGAAATTCGTGGTGCCGAAGGAAGGTGCAACGATCTGGCACGATAATATGTGCATTCCGGTAGGGGCGAAGAACCCGCTCTCAGCCCTGGATTGGATGAATTATTACTACACGCCGGAAGTGGCGGGGCTGGTTGAGGATTATGTTAACTATATCTGCCCGGTTCCGGCGGCACAGGATTATATCCTGAACGTCATCAAGGACCCCGCGGTGGCGAACTCGCCGCTGGTGTTCCCTCCCGCTAGCGAGCTTGCCAGGGTGCATGAGTTCCGCGCCTTCAAGAACTATGCCGAATATCAGCAATGGCTGAATACCTTCAATCCGGTCGTTCAAGGCTAAGGCGGAGATAAACCAATGCGGCGGCTGCGCGGAAAACTGGCTCCCTATCTGCTCAGCCTGCCGAGCTGGGTGTATCTCCTGGTGTTCTTCCTGATCCCGCTTGCCTCGATGCTGGGTATGGCGCTGGCGGTCGGCGACCCGATCTCCGGCTACACCCTATCCGACAACTTCCAGGAATTCGTCACGGGATTCACCAACTACAAGGACGCCTTCGGGCGCTCCTTCTGGTATGGAACGGCCTCGACGGTGATTACGCTGGCGGTCGCTTATCCGGTGGCGTACTGGATCGCGTTTTACGGCGGCCGGCATAAGAGCACTTATCTGTTTCTTGTCATGCTGCCGTTCTTCGTTTCCTTCGTCATTCGTGTGCTGGCTTGGGAGTTTATTCTCTCCGACCAGGGCTTCGTGCTAGGCCCGTTAAAGGCGATTGGGCTGTTGCCGCAGAATTTTCATCTGCTCTCAACGCAATGGGCGGTGATCGGCGGGCTGGTTTATAATTCCTTTGCCTATTACGTGCTGCCGCTCTACGTGGTGCTGGAAAAGATCGACCGGCGGTTGGTGCGCGCGGCGAACGATCTCTACGCATCGCCCGCCACGGCCTTCATGAAGATCATCCTGCCGCTGTCGACTCCGGGTGTGTTCGCGGGCTTTCTGCTAGTGTTCGTCACCAATGTGGGTGACTTTGTGAACGCGGCGCTGCTCGGCGGGCCGGGCACCTACATGATCGGCAACATCATCCAGGATTCGTTTTTCGAGAGTCAGGATTACCCGATGGCCGCGGCACTGTCTTCCATGCTGATGCTGATGCTGATGATCGCTATTCTGCTCTATTCCAAAGCCTTCGGCACCGACGCGATCCAGGAGTATGCGGCATGAGCGCCACCACCACCCGCGCCGCCGCTGCCTATACGCCAAGCCGCCTGGGCGAGCGGATTCTTGCCTGCTTTACCGCGGCGATGATCATCTACACCATGTTGCCTATCGCGGTGATGGTGGTGTTCAGTTTCAATTACGCTCCCGCCGGACGTATCGCGCTGCACTGGCTGCATTTCACCTTTGCCAATTACGGCGATGCCTTCGGAATTCAGGATTTGACCGGGGCACTTTTCCACTCGCTGGAAGTGGCGATCGGCAGCGCCATCATCTCATCCATTATCGGCACGCCACTCGCCCTGGCGTTGGCGCGCTACAGGTTCTGGGGCAAGAGTGCGACGGATCTGGTGATCTTTGCGGATATCGCGGCACCGGCTGTGGTGGTTGGTGCCTCGCTGCTTTCGCTGTTCCTGGCGCTTAACCTGCAGCGCGGGCTGCTGACGATTTTCATCGCACACGTTGCCTTCAACCTCGCCTTCGCGGTGGTGGTGATCCGCGCCCGCGTTTCTGGGCTGGACCGCGCACTGGACCGTGCTGCGGCGGATTTGGGGGCGACTCCCTGGGTGGCGTTCTGGACCGTGATCTTCCCGCTCATCCTGCCGGGTATTATCGGCGCCTGTATGCTGTGCTTCCTGCTCTCGATTGATGACCTGATCATCACCTCTTTTGTCGCCGGGCAGACGCTCACCTTCCCACTCTGGGTTTATGGCGCCGTAAAGGTTGGGATTCCGCCACAGGTGTTCGTACTGTCCACCTTCATCTTCATCGGCGGCGTGGTAGTGGCGCTTATCAATGCGGCCGTAACGCACCGCCGCCGGGAGGTGGCCTGAAGCCGCGCTGATACGCTGCTCTTGGGCTTCATTGAGTTAGACCGCGACGACATTAGGCTCACTTTACGAGCGAGCCTAATGTCTGAATCGCCCTCTACTTTATTGCTTAGAGGCAGATTCAGATTTTAGAGCGGATTACTGCCGTGATTCGATCTAAAATCATCCGGCTCTAGGCCGGATCCGTCCAAGCCGGGACTTTCGCCGCCAGGGCCGCCAGCTCAGCATCCGAGATGGTTTCCTCATGCAGCAATTCGCGTGCGCCTTCCCGCAGCAGGGGCAAATTGGCGCGCAGAATGGCCTGGGCGCGACGGAAGGCTGCTTCCACCGTCTCGGCCACAGCAGCGTCGATGCGGGCCGCCGTGGCCTCGCTATATTGGCGCGGACGCCAATCTGGCGCACCTTGCAGATAATGCTGGGTCTCTGGCTCGTAACTCACCTGGCCAAGATGCGGCTCCATGCCGTAGCGCACCACCATGGAGCGGGCGATATCCGTCGCCCGCGCCAGATCATCGGCCGCCCCGGTGGAAACATCCGGAAAGATGAGTGATTCCGCCGCCCGCCCGCCCAGCAGCACGGTCATGCGGTCCAGCATCTCGGTCCGGCTCATTAAAAAACGGTCCTGGCTAGGGCGCTGGATGGTGTAGCCCAAAGCCGCGATGCCATGCGGAATGATGGAGATTTTCTGCACCTTATCGGTGTCTGGCAGAGCCATGGCGGTGACAGCGTGGCCCATCTCGTGATGCGCCACGATCTCGCGTTCCTTAGGCACCAGCAAGCGGTTGCGTTTTTCCAAACCAGCGATGATGCGCTCGATGGCGGCCTGGAAATCCGCCAGGCTCACCGCCTCCGCCGCTCGGCGAGTGGCAAGAAGCGCTGCCTCGTTCACCAGATTAGCAAGATCCGCCCCGGTGAAGCCGGGGGTGAGGGCCGCGATCTCTTCAACGGAGATGCCAGGCTCCAGCTTGATCTTTTTGATGTGGATGGCGAGGATTTGAATCCGTCCGGCCTTGTCTGGTCTATCGACCAGCACCTGCCGGTCGAACCGCCCGGCGCGCAGCAAGGCGGGATCGAGAATTTCCGGCCGGTTGGTGGCGGCCAGCAGCACAACGCCAACGGAGGGGTCAAACCCGTCCATCTCCGCCAGAAGCTGGTTCAGCGTTTGCTCCTTCTCGTCATTGCCGCCGGAAGTAAGCCCGGCGTTGCGGGCGCGGCCCAGTGCGTCCAGCTCGTCTATAAAGATGATGGCTGGTGCCTGGGCGCGGGCCTGCACGAACAGATCGCGCACCCGTGCCGCCCCCACGCCGACAAACATTTCCACGAATTCCGAACCGGAGATGGAGAAGAACGCCACCCCCGCCTCGCCAGCCACGGCGCGGGCGAGCAGGGTTTTGCCGGTACCTGGGGGGCCAACCAGCAATATGCCCTTGGGGATATGCGCGCCGAGGCGGCTGTAAGAGCCTGGGTTTTTCAGGAAATCCACAACCTCCTTCAGCTCATCCTTGGCTTCGTCCACCCCTGCGACGTCAGCAAAGCGCACGTTCACGTCGTTCTCTGCATAGACCCGCGCCTTGGACTTGCCGGTGGAGAGCAACCCGCCCGCCCCGCCCAAGCGCGCGCCGATCATCAGATACCAGAGTATTGCAAAAAACAGCAGCGGCGCGAGCCAGCCAAACAGCGCAGTAAGCCCGCCCGTGGGCGGGGTGCCGTCGAAGGTCACTTTCGCCTGGGAAAGCTGCTGCGCCAGCGCCGGGTTAACCTGATTGGTGACGAATTTATCCGGCCCGCCTTTGTCTGGATACTTGATGTCGCCTGAAATCTGCCCATCCCCGACGCTGAGATTATCCACCTGCCCCGCCGCCAGCATGGTTTGGAACTGGCTGTAGGGGATGGATTTCTGCTTCTGATTCGATGTTGTCATCAGGGTGAGGAGCAGCATCAGCGTCAGCAAAAAGGCGCCAAAGAAGATGCCGCCGCTCCTGAACCCGGCGAGTTTGTTCGGTTTATTCGCCACGGACTGCCACCTCCTGCGGTTACGGCGAGCCTGATTTTGGCAACGCGCCAACCAATTTATACGCGAACCAGAAATGGCACGGGAAGACCCGGCCTTATTTGATTTCCATCAAGCCAAAATACTTGAACTGTCCTTAAAAAGCGCAATGTCATATAATGGAATGGGAAGACCTGACTTGTCAGCTACCTGCATGGCTCCTGCGGAAACCGGCTATTACGTGTCGGCTTGGCTTTTCCGGACTCTTGGCGACACCAGAAGCAGTAATCTTCGCTCGGGACGATAGGAGCACGGCAACGCCATGGAGCCTTTTCGCATCTCTTCGGTGAACGGTCGGCGGGCAGTTTCTACCCCTGGGCCAGTCATTGACCCCGGCGATATCAGCCGTTCCTGGCAACGCTGCCGCATGGCGGGGTTGGCACCGGAGCAGAATCGGGTGGATTATCCACAC
>JAKBCD010000212.1 GCA_021808205.1 Pseudomonadota bacterium
GCATCGCAGGGAGGCAACAATCATGCGTAATGTAAAAGCCTCCGCCTTGCTGCTCGGCCTGCTCTCAGGGTGCAGCTTTATCCCGGCCTATCATCGCCCGGCCCTGCCGGTCACCAACCAATATCCGGTGGCGGGCGGCTCCGGCCCGGCCGCGGCGAGCATCGGCTGGCGGGATTTTTTCCAGGACCCCGCCCTCCAGGATCTCATCGCCCTCAGCATCGCCAACAACCGTAATCTGCGCGTTTCGGTGCTGAACGTGGAAGAAGCCCAGGCGCAATACCGGGTGGACCGTGCCGGGCTGTTTCCAACCATCGATGGCGCCGGCGAGGCGATCGCGCAGCGCACTTCCGCGGGTCTTACCACCTCGGGGGCGGGAGTCACCTCGCATGAATACAGCCTGGGGGCGCAAACGGTTTCATGGGAGCTTGATCTCTTCGGCAAAATCCGCTCGCAGGCGCAAGCCGCGCACCAGACCTATCTCAGCGACGCCGATACAATGCTGAGCGCCAGAATTGCGCTGGTGGCGCAGATGGCCTCTGAATATTACACGTGGCTGGCGGACCGTGAATCGCTGAAAATCGCCCAGGATACGGCCGCGGCGGATCAAAAATCCCTGCAGCTCACGCAGCTGGAGGCGGCCAACGGCACCACCACGGCAATTGCCGTGGCGCAGGCGCAAACCACTTACGACACCGCCATGGCAGATGTGGCGCAGTTCCAGCGCCAGACCGCACAGGACATGGATGAGCTGGTGCTGCTGGCGGGCGCCCCGCTGCCGGCGGCGCTGGTGCAGAAGATGGACGCGGTGAGCCAGCTTTCCAACGAGCCGCCTTTGCCGCGCGTGCCGGCGGGACTGCCCTCAGACCTGCTCACCCGCCGGCCAGATATCCGCGCGGCCGAGCACCAGCTGCTGGCCGCCAACGCCAATATCGGCGCGGCCAGGGCGGCGTTCTTTCCCTCCATCTCGCTCACGGCCAATGGCGGTGTGGCCAGCAGCAGCCTCAGCAGCCTGTTCAGCGGGGGTACCACCGCCTGGCTGTTCGAGCCGCAAATCACCCTTCCCATCTTCACCGGCGGCGCCAACCTCGCCAATCTGGACCTCACGAAGTTGGAGAAACAGGCGCAGATCGCCAATTACGAGGCCACCATCCAATCCGCCTTCCATGATGTGTCAGACGCGTTGGTGGCAAGGCAGACCTATGTGGACCAGGTACAGGCCGAGCAAAATCTGGTGGCGGCCGATACGCGCTATTACACATTGGCGCAGATGCGCTTTAACGCCGGGATCGACAATTACCTGAACGTGTTGCTGGCACAGGACTCCCTGCTCAGCGCCCGGCTCACCTTGGTTAGCCTGCAGCTGGCGCAGCAGCAGAACGAGATTACGCTCTATAAGGCGCTGGGCGGCGGCTGGCAGGCCAACGGCGCGTCCACCCCGCAAGGCTAAGCCGCCCTCGCGCATCCCGCGCCTGGCCGTTATAGCTGGGCGTAATGAGCGAGCCCTACCCCAAAGCCCCAAGCCTTGAACTGCGCGGGCTGACATTGCGTTATGAAGGCCAGCCCTTGTTCGAGGGGCTGGACCTTACCGTACAGGCCGGGCGCTTCACGGCACTGCTGGGCGCCAGCGGGGTGGGCAAAACCAGCCTGCTGCGGATTGCCGCCGGACTGGCCGTGCCCGACGCCGGAACCGTGCAGGCGGGCGACGGGCAGGTGCTGGCCGGGCGCGTGGCCTGGATGGGCCAGCAGGATCTGCTCTACCCCTGGGCGCGCACGCTGGAAAACGTGACCATTGGCAGCAAGCTGCGCGGCGAACGGGCAGACAAACCCCGCGCCATGGCGCTGCTGGAAGCGGTAGGGCTGGCCGGGCGGGAGCGTGCTTTGCCGAAGGAGCTTTCCGGCGGGATGCGCCAGCGCGCGGCCCTGGCCCGCACGCTTTATGAAAACCGGCCCATCGTGCTGATGGATGAACCTTTCTCGGCGCTGGATGCGATAACCCGCGCCGCCATGCAGGAGCTGGCGGCGAAGCTGCTGGCCGGGCGCACGGCGCTGCTCATTACCCACGACCCGCTGGAAGCCTGCCGCCTTAGCCACAACCTCTACGTGCTGGCCGGGCGCCCGGCGCGGCTGGGGCCGGAAATCGCGGTGCCGGGCACACCACCGCGCGCGCTGGATGACGAGGCCCTGCTGCAAAAACAGGGCGAGCTGATGCGCGCCTTGCTGGAAGGCCAGGCCGCATGAAGGCGACCCTTCGCCCGATGGTAACCCTGCTGGGTCTGCTGGCCTTATGGTGGGGAGTGGCGCAATGCGCCGGTATCCCGGCCTTCATGCTACCCGGCCCGGCGGCAGTGGCGCGGATGCTGGTGGCGCAATGGGGGTATTTGCTCCAGAATCTACTCACGACGCTCCTCGAAATCGTCCTCGGCCTGGGGCTGGGCACCGCGCTGGGGGCGCTGCTGGCGCTGGCCATGGTGTTCTCCCGCGGGTTGCAGCGCTGGCTGCTGCCATTGCTCCTGCTCAGCCAGGCCGTGCCGGTTTTTGCCCTGGCGCCGCTGTTGGTGCTGTGGCTGGGGTTTGGCCTCGCCTCGAAAGTGCTGATGACCGTGCTGGTGATTTTTTTCCCCGTCACCGCCGCGTTTTATGATGGGCTGCGCCGCACGGAACCGGGCTGGCTGGACCTTGCCCGCACCATGGGCGCCTCCAATTTTTCCGTGCTGGTGCATGTGCGGCTGATGGCCGCACTGCCCGCCTTCGGGGCGGGCCTGCGCATCGCGGCGGCGGTAGCGCCCATCGGCGCCATTCTGGGCGAATGGGCCGGGGCCTCCGCCGGGCTTGGCTATGTGATGCTGAACGCCAATGCCCGCATGCAGACAGACCTGATGTTCGCTGCCCTGGTGCTGCTGGCGGGCCTGACCATCCTGCTCTGGGTGGCGGTGGATCTGCTGCTGAAGCGCGTGCTGCATTGGGCGCCGGATAGCTAAAGCCGGATGGTTTGACCTATGTCTTGGCAGCCTGCCGCCGCCTGGGTTAGCTGCCCTGTATGAATGAACGGATAGACCCGCGTTTGATGCGCGAAGGCCAGCGCGCCCGGGGCGCGCTTTATGGCAGCATCGCACTGGGGCTGGTTTCGGCCTGGGTGATCATTGGCCAGTCCGTGCTGCTGGCGAAGCTGGTGAACGCCATCTCCTTCCGGCACATCAATCTGGGACCATTGCTGCCCTGGATTCTGGCTCTGGCCTCGCTCTTTCTGCTTCGCGCCGGGCTCACTTATGGCGCAGAAACCCTGGCCAGCCGCGCTTGTCTCACCATTAAAACATCCCTGCGCGCCGCGTTGCTGGCAAAGCTCTTTGCCCGCGGCCCCGCCGGGGAGGCCGACAGCGCCGAGGCCGCCGCCACGATGCTGGACGGGGTGGAAACGCTGGAGCCCTACTTCTCCCGTTATCTGCCGCAGATGTATCTCTGCGTGGCGGTGCCTCTGGCCATTCTGGCGCTGGTGTTTCCGCTGGACTGGATCAGCGGCGTGGTGCTGCTTGTCGCCGGGCCGTTGATTCCGCTGTTCATGGTGTTTGTCGGCTACCGGGCGGAGGCGATCAACCAGCGCCAATGGGAGAAACTGCTGCAGCTCGGCACGCATTTCCTGGATGTGCTGCAGGGCCTCACCACGCTGAAGCTGTTCGGCCGGGCGCGGGATGAAATCGGCATCATCGCCCGCATTTCGGATGATTACCGCCGCACCACCATGGAGGGCCTGCGCATCGCGTTTCTCACCAGCGCGGTGCTGGAGTTTTTCGCCTCGCTGGCCATCGCCCTGGTGGCGGTTTTGTTTGGCGCGCGGCTGATTCACGGGCATTTCAACTTCTACCCGGCCTTTCTGGTGCTGCTGCTGGCCCCGGAATTCTTCGTGCCACTGCGCGGGCTTTCCGTGCATTACCACGCGCGGATGAGCGCCATTGCCAGCGCCAAACAGATTTTCGCGGTATTGGACACACCCGTTCCGCCGCACGGCATGGAACCGCTGGCACCAGCAGAAACTTTTGAAATCACCTGCGAGCATCTCAGCTTTTCCTATGCTGGGCGGGCGGTGGTGGTGGATTTCACCGCCCATTTCCCGGCAGGGAAACTCACTGCCATCGTCGGCGCCTCGGGGGCAGGCAAAACCACGCTCTCGCGCCTGCTGCTGGGCTTTCTTCAGCCCACAAGCGGACGGATTCTGGTGAATGGGCAAAACCTCGCGCAGCTCGTACCGGAAAGCTGGTGGCGGGCTTTGGCGTGGGTGCCGCAGAGCCCGCGCTTGTTCCATGGCAGCATCGAGGAGAATCTCGCCCTTGGCCTGGAGACGCCGGATTTCGCGACCCTGCGCGGGGCCGCCGCGCGGGCGCACGCCTATAATTTCATCGAGGCGCTACCGGACAAATTCAGCGCCGAGGTCGGCGAAGGCGGCGCCAACCTCTCTGGCGGGGAGATTCAACGCGTGGCGCTGGCCCGCGCCTATGCGCGCAATGCCAGGCTGCTGATTCTGGACGAAGCCACCGCGCATCTGGATAGCGTCACCGCCTCCGGCATTCTCGACGCCATCGGCACGCTGCCGGAAGGCTGCACCGCCATCATCATCGCGCACCGGCTGGCGGTGGCGGAACGGGCGGACCAGATTCTGGTGATGGAGGAGGGGCGGCTGGTGCAATCCGGCACGCATGAAAGCCTGATGGCCGTG
>JAKBCD010000213.1 GCA_021808205.1 Pseudomonadota bacterium
GCAATTTCGCCGATGTGATGAAGCACGCGTTGCTCATCCCGCTCATCCGCGCCATGCAGCGCAAGGAAAAGCCCTTCCTGCTGCTCGATACGCACGCAGGCATCGGCCATTACAATTTGCAGGCTGGCGAGGCCGAAAAAACCGGCGAATGGCGCGAGGGCATCGGCAAAATCCTCGATAACCCGCCCCCGGCCCTGGCGGATTACGTGGCGCTGGTGCGCAAACTGGGCCTCTACCCCGGCTCCCCCGCCATTGCCGCCGCGCTGCTGCGCCCGCAAGACCGGCTGGTGGCCTGCGAGCTGCACCCCGAGGACGCCGCCACGCTGAAACGCACCATGCGCGGCCATAGCAACGTGGCGGTGCATGAGCGCGACGGGTACGAGGCGCTGAACGCCTTTTTGCCCCCGCCGGAGCGCCGCGCGCTGGTGCTGATCGACCCGCCTTTCGAGCGCCCGGACGAATTTTCCACCCTTGCCGCCACGCTGGCGGCGGCGTGGCGCAAATTTCCCTCCGGTGCGTTCGTGGTGTGGTACCCCATAAAACACCGCGCCCCGGTGCGCGCGTTTTTCGAGAGCCTGAAACTCACCCCCCTGCGCGACGCCATCGCCCTGGAATTTTTACGCCGCCCAGACACGAACCCCGCCGCGCTGAATGGCTGCGGCCTGCTCGTCATCAACCCGCCTTTCGGGCTGCAGGATGAAGCCGCCCCCATACTGGCCGCTTGCGAAGCAGCCTTGGGCGAGCCAGGGTGCAGCGCCGTGGTGGAGCGGCTGATTGATGAATAGGCATATAGGCGTGATCGGCGCCGGGGCCTGGGGCACGGCGCTCGCCATGCTCTTCGCCGGGGCGGACAAGAACGTGACCCTTTGGGCGCGCAGCCCGGATAAGGCGGCACAGATGCGGGCCACGCGTGAGAACCCCCGCCTGCCCGGCGCGAGGCTGCCAGACAATCTCGCCATCACGCACCAGATTCCGGCGGCGGATATTCTGCTGCTGGCCGTGCCCATGCAGCATTTGCGCGCCATTCTGCCCGCCTTGCCGCCCGGCCCGCACTTGCTGCTATGCTGCAAGGGGCTGGAGCGCGAAACCCTGCTTCTGCCGCCGGAAATTGTTGCCAACCGCCCCGCCGCCATGCTCACCGGCCCCAATTTCGCGCATGAAATTGCCGCCGGCCTGCCCGCCGCCGCCGTGCTGGCCATGCCGGATGCCGCAACCCGCGCGGAACTGATTGCCGCCTTGCACACCAGCACGCTGCGGCTTTACGGCAGCGCCGACAGCCTGGGCGCGGCCTTGGGCGGGGCGGCCAAAAATGTCATCGCCATTGCCGCCGGGGCCGTTATTGGCGCCGGGCTGGGCGAGAATGCGCGCGCCGCCCTCATTACGCGCGGCCTGGCGGAAATCGCCCGGCTGGCCCATGCCATTGGCGGGCGGGCGGAAACCATTTCCGGCCTCTCGGGCCTGGGCGATTTGCTGCTGACCTGCACCGGCCCCAGCAGCCGCAATTTCTCGCTGGGGTATGCGCTGGGGCAGGGCGAGCGGCTGGAGGCCATCCTCGCCGCGCGCGAGAGCGTGACGGAAGGTGTGGCCACCGCCCCGGCCCTGCTGGCCCGCGCCACGGCGGCGGGGGTGGACATGCCCATTACGCAAGCCGTGACGGAATTGCTCTCCGGCGCCAGGAATATCCCGCAAACCATGGCCTCGCTCATGGGCCGCGCATTGAGGGATGAGTGAGATGATTGAAGGCGGCTGCTTATGCGGCGCGGTACGGTATCAGGCTCAGGTTGCGCCGCTCGTCTCGCGCCTGTGCTATTGCCGCGCCTGCCAATACATCGCCGCGGGCAATGCCACGGTGAATGCCGTTTTTCCCAGCGCCGCCATTACATTCATGGGCGAGATGCGCGAATTTATCCGCACCGCCGATAGCGGCAACATCATGCACCGATCCTTCTGCCCTGTCTGTGGCACGCATATCTGCAGCCGGGGCGAGGCTCTGCCGGAATTCGTCATCGTGCGCGTGGGCACGCTCGACGATCCCAACATCATCCAGCCCAGCGCCGCCATATGGACCAGCAGCGCACCGCGCTGGGCCTGCATAGACCCGGCGCTGGAGCATGTGGCACAACAACCCTCGCCGCTTAAAAAATCTACCTGAGATTGCAAACGCCACCATACCCGCTACCATGGCGGCATGAGGCTTACCGGGTTTTTCGTGCTGGCCGCCGCGCTGCTTGCCGCCATCGCCTGGGCGCGGGCACCGGAATATGACGAGGCTTATTCCATCTTCCTCACCGCCGGGCATGCCCGCCCGGCCTGGCCCGGTGGGGTATTCACCGCCGGGTCGGTAAGGTGGCTTTATGCGGGCCATGCCGGTTTTGGGCATATCGCGCAGAGCCTGCGCGCGGGCGATGTTCACCCGCCGCTTTATTTCTGGGCGCTGGAGGTTTGGCGCAACCTTATAGGCCCGTCCTGGTTCGCGGCCCGGCTGCTTTCCGTGCTGTTTACCCTGGCGGGGGTTTTGCTTTTGGCGCGGCTGGCGGAGGCAGCGGATGTGCCGCTCTACCCGGCTTTGTTTCTCACGCTGTTTTCCTACGGGTTTGCCTATACGGGCATTGTGGCGCGCGATTTTGCCTTGGCGCAAACCCTTACCCTTGCCGGCGTGCTGCTGGCATTGCGGGCGCGGCGCTGGGGGCGGGCTTGCGGGGCGGGTATGGCGTTTGGCGCGGCGTGTTTCACCAATTACCTGGCCTTGTTCCCGGCCTTGGCGGCGCTGGCCTGGCTGGTGCTGCGCCGCCCCCGGTTATTGCCCGCCGCGCTGGCGGGGTTTCTGCCTTTCATGCCCGCCTGCGCCTGGTTTTTTCTGGCCCAGCGCGGCTCGCGGCCGGGGCAATTCACCGCCTTCTCTCTGCCCCACGCGCTGGCGCTGCTGGCGCGTGATTCCGGCGCTTCCCTGTTTGGCGGGCTGCCGCTTTATGCCGGGCGTTTTGCTATGCCCGTGGCGGGCGCGCTGGCCTTGCTGTTCGCGGCCTGCCTGCGCCGCGTGGCCCGGCGCCGCCACCCCAGCGCCCCGTTTTTCGCCGCGCTGGCGCTGGCCACACCCTGCGGTTTGCTGGCACTTGGCTTCATCTTCGGCAACACGCCCATCGAAATCCGCTATCTCGCCTTCGCCACGCCTTATGTTGCGCTGCTGCTGGCCCCCGCCTTGCCACGCTGGCTGCTGGGGGTGGTGCTAACGGCGCAGGCCGCCGCCATTGCCGGGCTGGCGCTGGCGCCCTCCACCATGCAGCCGCAAGCACAAGCCGCGCGCCAGGCCGCCGCATACCCCGGTGCGCTGGTGCTGTTGCCGTTTGGCAATGATGGCGTGGGCATACCCGGCCCGTTCATTGCCTCGGCACCCGATGATATGCGGATTTTGCTGGTCCACCCTGGGCATATTCCAGCCGGGCGGGCCGTGGCGGTTACGCTGCGCGTGGACCATGCCAGCCGCGCCGTGGCGGCGCAAACAGGCTGCCCGGCAGGCGTGGCGTGGTGCAGCCCGCGTTAAAGCGCGATGACTTGATACCAACGGTCATGCTCAATGGCCGTTGGTATCAGGCCCCGGGCAGCGGATTCAACCGGGCAGCGGCGCCCTTGCCGCGCCCCGCGCGCCGCAGCAGGCGCTGGATGGGCTGGTCGTAAAAAAACGTCACCAGCGCGGCCAGGGCCAGAATGGCCGCCGTAATGGCCGCGAGCAGCAGATACAGCCCCAGCCCCTGATAGCGCCCCGGATGCAGCGCATTGGTTATCACCAGCAGTGCGGGTTCGTGGAAGATATAGAGAGGATATGAAATGGCCCCAAGCCACCCGGCCCAGCGCCCAAGCCTTAACCCGCCCGCGCGCTCCAGCCCGGCCAGCCCCAGCATGGCCACCGCCAGCACGCAGGCCATGCGCAGCGCGAAGGCCGGGCTTGGGCCATAGGTCACGCCCCATTGCTCGTGCGGCAGCAGCAGCGCCAGCAGCACCAGCCCGCCCGCCAGCACACCGCCCCACGCCTTGCGGCCAAAACGGCATTTTACATAAGCGCAGCCCGCCGCCAGCCCGGTGAAAAAATAGAACAGCGCAAAGGCAACAAAAAGCCCCCCATGCGTGCCGATAAAATTATAAACCGGCAGAATATGGCGCGGTGAAAGAACAGGCCCCAGCAGCCAGAAGCCAAGCCGCCAGAAGCAGTGCCAAACCGTGGCGGCAACCCACAGCGCCAAAACCGGCCTGCCAACATAAGGCAACATGCACAGGCCGAACATGATGTAGAACGCCATCTCGTAACGCAGCGTCCAGGCGGCGGGAATATATTCCAGATCATGCCACGGGCTGAGCGTAACCAGTTGCAGCGTAAGCCGCGGCGTCATGGCGCCAAACAGATAATAGGCCGGAATACATAAAGCCAGCCAATAAGCCGGGTAAATGCGGCAAGCCCGGCGCCACCAGAATTTAGGCACGGATGAAATTTTGCCAAAATCGGCATGATGCGTGCTGGCCATCACGAAGCCGGACAGCACGAAAAAATACTGCACCCCCAGCGGGCCGGGAAACAGCATATTGCCAAAAACCGGCCTGGCGCCAGGGGCGGCGTGCCCGTTTACATACGGCGCCACATGGCTCAGCATCACCATGGCGGCGGCCAT
>JAKBCD010000214.1 GCA_021808205.1 Pseudomonadota bacterium
GCGCCGCGGCGATGTAGTTTGTAAGGCTGCGGCCCACCAGGGCGATATGCCGCCCGGCGATTTCCGCGGCCGAAATGATGCTGGCCACACGCGCCACGTTGGAGGCAAAGCAGGTAACAGCTACCCGGCCTGAGAGATCTGGCAGGAAGGATTCGAAGCTTTTCTTCACATCCAGCTCGGAGCCGGAATAGCCCTCCACCATGGCGTTGGTGGAATCGGAGATGATGGCCATCACCCCCTCATCGCCCAGTGCCTTCAGGGCAGCTTCGTCTGAAAGGTCTCCCACCACGGGGGCGGCGTCGAACTTCCAGTCTCCGGTGTGCAGCACGGTGCCGTAGCCGGTGGTGATGGCCAGCGCCTGTGCCTCGGGCGTGGAGTGCGTCATGCGGATGTAGCGCAGATTGAAGGGGCCAAGGACAAACGCAGCCCCGGGAGCGATAACATGCAGCCTCACATCACGCTGCAACCCGGCCTCCTGCAGCTTGCGGCGGATGAGAGCCGCGGCGAAAGGTGTGGCATAAACCGGGCAGCGCAACTGCGGCCACAGCCGGGCAATGCCGCCGATATGGTCCTCATGCGCATGGGTGATAACCAGCCCCAGCAAATCCTCTCGCTGCTGCGCGATGAAGGCGGGGTCCGGCAGCAGAATTTCCGTTTCAGGATTGTCCGGCCCGGAGAAGCCCATGCCGCAATCCACGGCCAGCCAGGCGCCGTCGCAGCCATAGAGGTTGAAGTTCATCCCGATTTCGCCGGTGCCGCCGAGCGGCACATAGATGAACCCCGCCTCGGCCTCGTCCATGGCGGGGGCGGCCTTGCCTTTGGATTTAGCCACGAACTGGTCTGCTCCTATGTTTTGTCAGTCTGTTTCCAGGAACCGCGCGCGGTCGCGCGGCAAGGATGGTGGCTTATTGCGCAAGGAGAGCAGGCGCAATCCTTCCAATGTCAGGTCAGGGTCGATGGCGGTGAATTTATTCGTACCCTCGGCAAAAAGCGGGGCCAGCCCGCCGGTGGCAATAGCCTTTAACGGGGCGCCGTATTCGCCCTCGATACGTGCCAGCAGCCCTTCTATGAGGCCGATATAGCCCCAATAAACGCCTGATTGCATGGCGGGAACTGTATCGCGCCCGATAACCATATGCGGCCGGCCAATGCCGATGCGCGGCAGCCGCGCCGCGGCCTGGTGCAGCGCCTCGATAGAGAGGTTGATGCCAGGAGAGATGGCGCCACCAATATAGGCGCCGGTTTCATCCACCACATCGAACGTAGTGGCGGTGCCGAAATCCACCACCACCAGCGGCCCCTGATAATGCACATGGGCGGCGAGCGCGTTTAGCAACCGGTCCGCGCCCACGCCTTCGGGGCTGTCGGTCTTTATCTCGAACCCCCAATTCAGCGAAGCCCGGGCAACCAGTGGCTCGGTAAGGAACCATTCCCGGCAGAGCCGGCGCAAATGGTAAAGTGCCGCCGGCACCACGGTGCCGATGACGGTGCCGGTTATATCCTGCGCGGCAATGCCCGCGCGGCGCAGCAGCACCTCCAGCCAGACGCCATATTCATCCGAGGTGCGCTGAGCGGAGGTGGCAAGGCGCCACTTTCCCCGCCATTCCGTACCGTCATGCACGGCAAACACGATGTTGGTGTTGCCCGCGTCGATGACCAGAATCATGCGCCCTCCACGAATTAGCAATCTGCCAGCAGAACGTCGCCGGCATTGATGGTCTCGATACGATCTTCGCACCGCAACAGCAATTCGCCATATGTGGAGAGCCCGGCGAACGAGCCGGAGAGGCGCTGCCCAGCATAGGCGATTTCCAGCGGCGTGCCGGGAGGATGCGCTCTGGCCAGCCAGGCGGCATGAATCGCGCTGGATGGCGCCTCAAGCCAGGGTTCCAGCCGCGCGAGAATGGCGCGGGCGGCGGCTTCCGGCGTTATGCGCAGCCCCTGCGCGGCAAGAGCCACGGCGCGGCGGCCGGGAATTTCCGGCGCGGCGGCAAGGTTGATGCCAATGCCCACAGCCAGCCAATCCAGCCCCGTTTCGCCGGGTGCGGCATCTATGAGGATGCCTGCCAGCTTCGCGCCATTGTGCAACACGTCATTGGGCCATTTAAGCATGAGGTTTTTGGCACCCAGTGCTTCCAGTGCTTCAACCACCGCAATGCCGGACATGAGCGAGAACAGCCCTGCCTGAGCGGCAGGGTGCCCGGGGCGCAACAGGATGGAAAGGTTGAGATTGCCCTCCGGCGCGCTCCATGCCCGGCCGCGGGAACCACGTCCCGCGGTTTGCCTGAAGGCAAGAACAGCGAGCCCGGCAGGTTCGCCCGCCTTGGCGCGCTGTATGATCTCGCCGGACGTTGATCCCAGTTCGGGATAAAGCTCCAGCCTCCAGGCGATCAACCCATCAGGGCCTTTGCGGCTTCGCCCGCCAGCGCCATCAGCGGACCGGGGATGATGACAAAGGCCACAACGGCAAACGCGCCCACCGCCATCACGAAACCAGCACCGGCGGAGGTGCGGTCAAAGCCCGGCTGACCTTTGTCGAAATACATCACCTTGATTACGCGCAGATAGTAGAAGGCGCTGATAACGCTGGAGATAATACCGATGATGGCCAGCGTATCGTACCCGGCGTTGAAGGCCGTGTAGAACACGTAAAGTTTGGAGAAGAAGCCTGCCAGCGGCGGAATACCTGCCATGGACCACATGAACAGCGCGAAGGCGAAGGCAAAACCGGGATGTTCGGCCGCAAGCCCGGCAAGATCGCTGATCCGGTCTATCGCCCGGCCATTGCGGCGCATGGCGATGACACAGGCAAAGGCGCCAAAGGACATCACCACGTAAATCGCGATGTAAACAAGGCTGGCCCGAATGCCGCCCACCGTGCCGGTGACCAGCCCCATAAGCGCATACCCCATATGGCCAATGGAGGAATAAGCCAGCAGACGCTTGATGCTGCTCTGCCCTATGGCCGCCAGCGCACCAATGACCATGGAAAGCGCCGCGATGATCTGGATGAGCATTTCCCATTGCCCGGTGAGGTGCGCGAAGGGGCCGGCCATGACCGAAAGAAACAGCGCCAGGGCGGCTGCCTTGGGGGCAGTGGCAAACAAGGCGGTGACGGAGGTGGGCGAGCCCTCGTACACATCCGGCGCCCACATATGAAAGGGCGCAGCCGAGATTTTGAATGCCAGCCCCGTGAGCACGAACACCACGCCGACAATTGTGCCAGGCCCGGCACCGGCGCGGAACACCTCACCAAGGGCCGCAAAATTTGTGGTGCCCGCAAAACCATAAACCAGCGAAATACCGTAAACGAGCAGACCTGACGCGAGCGCGCCCAGGACGAAATATTTCAACCCCGCCTCGGTGGAACGCACCGAATCCCGCGCCATGGCGGCGCAGATGTAAAGGGCGAGGGATTGCAGTTCGAACCCGATATAGAGCGACATCATGTCCGCGGCGGAGATCATCACGATCATGCCCAGCACCGCGAACAGCACCAGGATCGGGTATTCAAACCGGGCGATACCCTCACGCTTGTTATAATCAACCGAGAGGATGAGGGCCGCGATGGCGCTGAGATAAACCAGCGTATCGGCATAACGGGTGAACAGGCTGGTTTTCAGCAGCCCGCCGAACAGCAGCGAATCCGGCGCCATGAGCGACAGCACCGCCGCGACCGCCAGCAGAGCGATGGCGCCGAAAGTGACGCCGGGGGTTGTGTCCGCGGCCTTGGTCAGCACGCCGCCCAGCAGCAGCACCATGCCGCCAATCCCCAGGAAAAGTGCGGGCAGGAGAGGATAAAGATTGGTCATTGCGCGGTCACCATGGCGATTGCCGTGTGCGGATTAAGAGCGGCCGTATGCGCCTGCACCAGGGCGGCGATGGGGGCGTCGAAAGCGTGGGTGAAGCTGGAGGGATAAACGCCGAGCCACATCACCAGCACCGCGAGCGGCAGCAGCATGGCGTATTCACGGCAAGAGAGATCCTTCAGCCCCGAGAGATCGGGCCGGGCATATTTCTCGAACAGCACGGCGCGCACCAGCACCAGAGAGTAGGTGACACCCAGCACCATGCCCGCACCGCCCAGCAACGAGACCCAGAAATTAACCTTCAGCGCGCCGACAATGACAAGGATTTCACCGATGAAACCGGAGGTGCCAGGCAGGCCCATATTGGCCAGGGTGAACAGCATGAGTGCGGCCGCGAAAACCGGCATGTTGCGGGCCAACCCGCCGAGATTCTTCAGTGCCAAGCTTTCGCCACGCGCGGTGATAATGCCCGCGCAGATAAAAAGCCCCGCGATAACGATGCCGTGGCTGAGCATCTGAAACAAAGCCCCATCGATACCCTCAACCGTGAAGGTGAACAGACCGATGATGATGACGCCCATATGCGCGACGGAGGAATAGGCGATCATCCGCTTCATATCCGTCTGCGCCAGAGCGACATAGGAGATATAGATGACCGCCACCACGCCAAGCACGAACATCAGCGGCTCAAATGAAGCAGAGGCGTTGGGCAGCATGGGGATGGCAAAACGCAGGAAGCCGTAAGCGCCCATTTTAGAGAGCACCGCGGCCAGCATGATGGTGCCGGGCACCGGCGCCTCGCCATAGGCATCTGGCAGCCATGTATGTAGCGGCCAAACTGCCGCC
>JAKBCD010000215.1 GCA_021808205.1 Pseudomonadota bacterium
GGATTTTGGGCTGGAATGCGGGCTGCAAGGTAGGGCGCAGATTGGCAAGGGCATGTGGACGGCGCCAGACCAGATGGCGGCGATGCTGGCGCAGAAACTTGCCCACCCCAAGGCCGGCGCCAACACAGCCTGGGTACCCAGCCCCACGGCCGCCACGCTGCACGCGCTGCATTACCATCAGGTGGACGTGTTTGCCCGGCAGAACGAGCTGAAGAACCGCCCCGCCGCCAAGCTGTCTGACCTTCTCACCGTGCCGCTGGTCCAGGGCGTGAGCTGGACGCCGGAGGAAGTCCAGCAGGAGCTGGATAACAACTGCCAGAGCCTGCTGGGCTATGTGGTGCGCTGGGTGGACCAGGGCATTGGCTGCTCCAAAGTGCCGGACATTCACAACGTCGGGCTGATGGAAGACCGCGCCACGCTGCGCATCTCCTCCCAGCATATTGCCAACTGGCTGCATCACGGCGTCGTCACCAAGGCGCAAGTGATGGAAACGCTGAAGCACATGGCCCTGGTGGTGGATCAGCAGAACGCGCATGATCCGGCCTACACACCCATGGCGCCAGCCTATAACGGCCCTGCCTTCAGGGCGGCGGTGGAATTGGTGTTCGAAGGGCTGCAACAGCCCAACGGCTACACTGAATTCATTCTCACCCGCCGCCGCCGCGAGGCAAAGGCGCTCGCCGGCCAGAAGGAGGTTAAAGCGGCTTGAACCGCCAGCGGCCGTTCAGGCCGGGCGTAGGCTGAGCTTTTTAGGCGCAGCCGTGTACGGCGTCTGGATGCCCGCAACAGGGTGCGGCACATAGGGCGCCTCAAGTGCTGCAATGGCTTCAGGTGAGAGCGTCACCTCCAACGCGCCCAGCGCATCGCTCAGGTGCGCGGGTTTGGTCACGCCGATAATCGGGGCGGTGATCTCCGGCTTTTGCAGCAGCCAGGCCATCGCCACCTGGGCGCGCTGCACGCCCATCGCGGCCGCCACTCTGCCTACCTCTTCCACCACCTTGCGGTCTTGCGCCGCGGTGTCGGTATAAAGAATTTTCTGGAAAGCGTCGGTTTCTGAGCGCGCGGTTGCCTCGGCCCATTCGCGGGTCAGCCGGCCGCGGGCCAGCGGGCTCCACGGTATCACCCCCACGCCCATATCCGCGCAGAGCGGCAGCATCTCGCGTTCTTCCTCACGGTAGATCAAATTCACCTGGTTCTGCATGGAGATGAATTTCGTCCAGCCATGCATCTGCGCGGTGTATTGCGCTTTGGAAAATTGCCAGGCGGACATTGACGACGCGCCGATATACCGCACCCGCCCAGATTTCACGATGTCGTGCAGCGCCTCCATGGTTTCCTCTATCGGCGTGGCATCGTCCCAACGGTGAATCTGATAGAGGTCGAGATACTCCATCCCCAAACGCTTCAGGCTGTCATCCACCGCCTGGAACAGCGCCTTGCGCGAAAGCCCGCCGGTGTTAGGCGCGTTGCGCCAGGGCATGAAGGCTTTCGAAGCCACAACAACCTCGTCCCGGTGGGCAAAATCGCGCAACGCCCGGCCGGTAATCTCCTCAGACGTGCCATCGGAATAAGCATTCGCGGTGTCGAAGAAATTAACGCCCGCCTCCAGCGCCTGGCGGATGATCGCGCGGCTGGCTGCCTCATCCAGCGTCCATTCATGGCTGCCGCGCGTGGCCTCGCCGAAGCTCATGCAGCCAAGGCACAGGCGTGAAACAGTCAGGCCGGTCGGGCCCAGAGTCCGATATTGCATGAAGTTACTTCCTTACGGTCGATGATACCGGCGCATATGGGGTGGGGTACGGGTTAAACCTACTCCATTGCCCAGGCGAGAATCGCTTTTTGCGCGTGCAGCCGGTTTTCCGCCTCGTCGAACACCACGGAGGCTGGGCCGTCGATCACCTCCGCCGCCACTTCTTCACCGCGATGCGCGGGCAGGCAATGCTGGAAAATGGCACCCTTGGCGGCTTTTTCCATCAGCGCATTCGTAACCTGATACGGCGCGAAGGCGGCCGCGCGGGCGGCGGCCTGGTCTTCGGAGTCAGACATGGAGAGCCAGGTATCCGTCACCACGCAGGCGGCGTTGTCCACTGCCCAGGCCGGGTCGCCCCCCACTTGCACATCAGCACCCTCGGCTTTCGCCCAGTCCAGCACGTCCTGGCGTGGCAAATAGCCGTCCGGGCAGGCGAGGCGGAGCGAGAAATTGAACCGCGCCGCGGCCTCGATGAAGGATGCGGCGACATTATTGCCATCCCCCACCCAGGCGATGCGCTGCCCCGCCACAGGCCCCTTATGCTCCTCGAAGGTGAGGATATCGGCCATGATCTGGCAGGGGTGGGAGAGTTCGGTGAGCCCGTTGATCACCGGCACGCTGGCATGGCGCGCCAGCTCATGCAGCTTGGCGGCACTGTCCGTGCGCAGCAGAATGCCCTGCACAAAGCGCGAGAGCACGTTGGCGGTATCCGCGATGGTCTCGCCCCGGCCGATCTGCATATCCCGCGCGGAGAGCGCCACCGTATTGCCCCCCAGTTCCTTGGCGGCAATTTCAAAGGAAACGCGGGTGCGGGTGGAAGGTTTTTCAAAAATCATCGCCAGGCTCTTGCCCGCCAGCGGCTTCTTGGGGCTGCCGCGTTTGAAGGCGGCAGCGGATTCCAGCAGCGCCCGCAGTTCCGTGCCGGAGAAATCCTTCAAATCCAGAAAATGCCGGGGGCCGGATTCCGGCAGGCGCAGCGCGGCACTCATTTCGCGATCTCCATCGTCAGGGCTTGCGCGGTTTTGTCCAGCATCGCCAGCGCCTCGTCGCACTCAGCGCGGGTGATGATCAGCGGCGGCAGCAGGCGCAGCACGTTTTCGCCCGCGGCCACGCTCAGCAGGCCCTGGCGCATGGCCTGTACCTGCACATCTCCATTTGGCACGGCGCATTTCAGCCCCAGCAGCAGCCCGGTGCCACGCACTTCGGTGAACACGCTGCCATGGCGCGCCACCAGCGCCACCAGCTCGGCGTGCAGATAAGCGGCCACCTCGTTCATTTGCTCCAGGAAGCCATCGGCCAGAATCACGTCCAGCACCGCATTGCCGGCGGCGCAGGCCAGCGGCCCGCCGCCAAAAGTGGTGCCATGGCTGCCCGGCACCAGCGCGCGGGCCACATGCTCCTTGGCCAGCAGGGCCGCCATCGGGAAACCGCCGCCAATGCCCTTGGCCAGGCTCATCACATCTGGCTCCACATCGCTCCATTGATACGCGAACAGCTTGCCGGTGCGGCCCATGCCGGTCTGCACTTCATCAAGGCCCAGAAACAGCCCGAACTCGTCGCACGTGGCGCGCAAGCCCCGCAGAAACGCCTCATCCGCCGCGCGGATGCCGCCTTCACCCTGGATGGGCTCCACCAGAATCCCCGCCGTTTCGGCGGTGATGGCGTTACGCACCTCGTTCAGATTATTGAAGGGCACGTGGTCGAACCCTTCCACCTTCTTGCCGAAGCCCGCCAGATATTTCGGGTTGCCGGTGGCCGAGATCATCGCCAGCGTGCGGCCATGGAACGCGCCATCGAAGCAAATAATCCGCGTGCGCTCGGGGTGCCCGGCATCGGACTGCGCCTTGCGCATGGCCTTCACCAGCCCCTCATTCGCCTCGGCGCCGGAATTGCAGAAGAACACGCTGTCCGCGAAGCTGGCTGCCACAAACCGCGCCGCCAGCTGCTCCGCCTGCGGCACGCGGTACAGGTTGGAGACGTGAATCACCTTCGCCGCCTGCGCGGCAATGGCCTGCACCAGATGCGGGTGTGCGTGGCCAAGCGAGGAGGTGGCGATGCCCGCGCCGAAATCCAGGTAACGCCGCCCCTGCGCATCGAACAGCCAAGCACCGTGGCCGTGGTCGAAGGCGATATCGGCCCGGGAAAAATTGGGCATTAGCGCGGAAATCATGGATATGCTTTCAAGGCGTCAGAAAGCCAGGACTAAAGCGCACATGCCTGAAAAAAATCAAGCCTCGCCCCGGTTTAAGTTGGCCCTCATCGTTGTCTTATGCACCTTGCCCTCGCTGACGGAGGGTGCGGCAATTCTGTGGGGTGAGCGCCAGGGTTTAACCGGCAAGGCCCTGCGCGATGGGTTGGATTTCTGGGCCGGGGGTTTTTTGTATTTGCACCACCAGCTGCCGGTGCTGTTCGACCATGAAGCCTATCAGGGCTTCCTGCAGGGCATGTATGGGCATCTGCCTTATCATCTCTGGAGCTACCCGCCGAGCTACGGGCTCATCGCCGCCGCGTTCGGCTGGCTTTCCCCCTGGGCCGCAGTGCTCAGTTTCGATGCGCTGAGCCTCATGCTTATGGCCGCTGTGCTGCGTGTGGCGGGGAAAGGCTGGTGGTTTGTTGCCGCCCTGCTGCTGGCCCCGGCCACGCTGGAAAGCGCCATGGAGCACCAGAATGCGGCGTTGATGACAGCGCTCATCGGCGGCGGGCTGCTGCTGGCGCAAACCCGCCCGCGTTTGGGCGGGGCGCTGATCGGGCTGGCCAGCTTCAAGCCGCAGCTGGGGCTGGTGCTGCCGTTTTATCTGCTGCGCCGGGCGCCCCTGGCGTTTTGCTATGCGGCCCTGGCGGCGCTGGGGCTGGCGGGAGCCTCGCTCTGGGCGTTCGGCCCGGCGGCATGGGCGGGGTTCTT
>JAKBCD010000216.1 GCA_021808205.1 Pseudomonadota bacterium
CGGCTATAACGGCCCGGCCTTCAAGGCGGCGGTGGACTTGGTGTTCGAGGGGGTGAAACAGCCCAACGGCTACACCGAGTTCATTCTCACCCGCCGCCGCCGCGAGGCCAAAGCGGCCTGAACCGCAAGCTGTCGTTCAAGCCTGGCGCAGGCTAAGCTTTAGGGGCTTGGCTGTGCCAGGTGTTTGTATTCCCGCCACTGCGTGCGGCACATAGGGTGCTTCAAGTGCCGCGATCTCCTCAGGGTTCAAGGTAACCGCCAGCGCACCCAGCGCATCGGTGAGGTGCGCTGGCTTGGTCACGCCGATAATCGGCGCGGTGATTTCAGGTTTTTGCAGCAACCAGGCCATGGCAACACGCGCCCGGTTGATGCCCTTGGCTGTAGCAATCGCGGCTACCGCCTCCACCACCTTGCGATCCTGGGCTGCGGTATCAGTATAGAGAATTTTTTGAAACGCATCGGTTTGCGAGCGCGCGGTTGTCTCCTCCCAGTCGCGGGTCAGCTTACCACGGGCCAGCGGGCTCCACGGGATCACCCCCACACCCATATCCGCGCAGAGCGGCAGCATCTCACGTTCTTCCTCGCGGTAGATCAGGTTCACCTGGTTCTGCATGGAAATGAATTTCGTCCAGCCATGCATCTGCGCGGTGTATTGCGCTTTGGAAAATTGCCAGGCGGACATTGACGACGCGCCGATATACCGCACCCGGCCGGATTTCACGATGTCGTGCAGCGCCTCCATGGTTTCCTCGATCGGCGTGGCATCGTCCCAACGGTGAATCTGGTAGAGGTCGATATAATCCATCCCCAGCCGCGCCAGGCTGTCATCCACCGCCGCGAACAGCGCCTTGCGCGAGAGCCCGCCGGTATTAGGCGCGTTGCGCCACGGCATAAATACTTTCGAAGCCAGAACGATTTCATCTCTATTGGCGAAATCACGTAGCGCCCGGCCGATGATCTCCTCGGAGGTGCCGTCGGAATAGGCGTTGGCGGTGTCAAAAAAATTGATGCCTGCTTCCAGCGCCTGACGAATGATGATGCGGCTTACCGCTTCATCCAGAGTCCATTCATGAGTGCCACGCGTTGCCTCGCCAAAGCTCATGCAGCCAAGGCACAGGCGTGAAACATTCAGGCCTGTTGGGCCGAGATAACGATATTGCATGGGAATTGGTTCCTTACTTTCGATGATATCGAAATATATGGGGCGCGATGCGGATTAACCTACTCCATCGCCCAGGCGAGGATCGCCTTTTGCGCGTGCAGCCGGTTTTCCGCCTCATCGAACACCACGGAGGCCGGGCCGTCGATCACCTCCCCCGCCACCTCCTCGCCGCGATGTGCTGGCAGGCAATGCTGGAAGATCGCCCCCTTGGCGGCCTTGGCCATCAGTGCCGCGGTAACCTGATATGGCGCGAAGGCAGAAGCACGGGCGGCGGCCTGGTCCTCGGAGTCTGACATCGAGAGCCAGGTATCCGTCACCACGCAGGCGGCGTTTTCCACGGCCCAATCCGGGTCAATCCCTGCCTCCACATCCGCACCCTCTTCCTTTGCCCAATCCAGCACCTCTGGGCGCGGCATGTAACCGACGGGGCAGGCGAGGCGGAGCGAGAAATTGAACCGAGCGGCGGCTTCTATGAAAGAAGCGGCGACGTTGTTGCCATCGCCCACCCAGGCGATGCGCTGCCCCGCCACCGGGCCTTTATGCTCCTCGAAGGTGAAGATGTCGGCCATGATCTGGCAGGGATGGGAGAGCTCGGTCAGTCCGTTTATCACCGGCACGGAGGCATGGCGCGCCAGCTCATGCAACTTGGCGGCGGAATCCGTGCGCAGCAGAATGCCCTGCACGAAACGGGAGAGCACATTGGCGGTATCGGCGATTGTCTCGCCCCGACCGATTTGCATGTCCCGCGCCGAGAGCGCCACCGTATTGCCCCCCAGCTCTTTGGCGGCAATCTCGAAGGAGACGCGGGTGCGGGTGGAGGGTTTTTCAAAAATCATCGCCAGGCTTTTGCCCGCCAGCGGCTTTTTGGGGCTGCCGCGCTTGAAGGCGGCGGCGGCATCCAGCAACGCGCGCAATTCAGCTCCGGTGAAATCCTTCAAATCCAGAAAATGCTTTGGGCCTGTTGGGCGCAGGGAAACAACAGCACTCATTTCGCGGCCTCCATCGTCAGGGCTTGCGCGGTTTTATCCAGCATCGCCAGCGCCTCGTCACAATCGGTGCGGGTGATAACCAAAGGCGGCAGCAGCCGCAGCACGTTTTCGCCCGCCGCTACGGTCAGCAAGCCATGGTTCATCGCCGCATGCTGTGCGTCGCCATTCGGCACGGCGCATTTCAGCCCCAGCAGCAGGCCCGTGCCACGAACTTTCGTGAATACGCCGCCATGCTTTGCCACCAGCTTGTCCAGCCCGGCGCGTAGATATTCGGCCACACCGTTCATCTGCTCCATGAAGCCGTCCGCCAGAATCACATCCAGCACCGCATTGCCGGCAGCGCAGGCCAGCGGCCCGCCGCCGAAGGTGGTGCCATGGCTGCCTGGCACCAGCGCCCGGGCCACATGCTCCCTGGCCAAAAGGGCCGCCATGGGGAAGCCACCGCCAATGCCTTTGGCGAGGCTCATGATATCCGGTTCCACGCCGCTCCATTGGTAGGCGAACAGCTTGCCGGTGCGACCCATGCCGGATTGCACCTCGTCAAAGCCCAGGAACAGCCCGAATTCATCGCAGGTGGCGCGTAAATCCCGCAGGAATTGCGCCTCCGCCGCGCGGATGCCGCCTTCACCCTGGATCGGCTCGATCAATATTCCCGCTGTTTCGGCGGTGATGGCGGCGCGCAGGGCGTTGAGGTTATTGAACGGCACGTGGTCGAACCCGTCCACTTTCTTGCCGAACCCCGCCAGATATTTCGGGTTGCCGGTGGCGGCGATCATCGCCAGCGTGCGGCCATGGAACGCGCCCTCGAAGCAGATGATGCGCGTGCGCTCCGGGTGCCCGGCATCGGATTGCGCCTTGCGGATGGCCTTCACCAGCCCCTCATTCGCCTCTGCCCCTGAATTACAGAAGAACACGCTATCCGCGAAGCTGGCCGCCACAAGCCGCGCCGCCAGCGTTTCTGCCTGTGGCACACGGTAAAGGTTGGAGACGTGGATCACCTTGGCAGCCTGCGCGGCAATGGCCTGCACCAGATGCGGGTGGCCATGCCCCAGCGCGGAGGTGGCGATGCCCGCGCCAAAATCCAGGTATCGCCGCCCCTGCGTATCAAATAGCCAAGCGCCCTGGCCGTATTCGAAGGCAATATCGGCTCTGGAGAAGTTAGGCATTAGCGCGGAAATCATGAATATGCTTTCAAGGCGGCAGAAAGCTCGGACTAAAGCGCATATGCCTGAAGAAAATCAAGCCTCGCTCCGGCTCAAGTTGGCCGTAATCATCGCCTTCTGCACGCTGCCTTCGCTGGCGGAGGGGCTGGCGATCATCTGGGGCGAGCGCCATGGCTATACCGGCAAGGCCCTGCGCGATGGGCTGGATTTCTGGGCGGGTGGGTTTTTGTTCCTGCACCAGCAGCTTTCAGTGCTGTTCGACCATGCAGCTTATCAGAGTTTTTTGCAGGGCATGTATGGCAAGCTGCCCTATCACCTCTGGAGCTACCCGCCGAGCTACGGGCTGATCGCCGCGGCGTTTGGCTGGCTTTCCCCACTGCAGGCGGTGCTGAGTTTCGATGCGCTATGCCTGGCGCTGCTGGGTTTCGCGCTGCGGCTGGCGGGCAAAAGCGGGTGGTTCATAGCGGCCGTTTTGCTGGCCCCGGCGACGCTGGAAAACGCCATGGAGCACCAGAACGCGGCGCTGATGACCGCACTCATCGGCGGGGGGCTATTGCTGGTGCAAAACCGCCCGCGTTTGGGGGGTGTGCTCATCGGCATGGCCAGCTTCAAGCCGCAATTAGGGCTGGTGTTGCCGCTTTATCTGCTGCGCCGGGCACCCTTGGCGTTTTGCTACGCGGCGCTGGCGGCGTTGGCGCTGGCGGGGGGCTCGCTTTGGGCCTTCGGCCCGGCCGCCTGGGCGGGGTTCTTGCATTATACCAGCCCGATCATGAGCAATGTGCTGCTCACCGGCCAGCCCAAGGATTTCGCGGGCGGGCTTATCAGCGTGTTTGCCACCATCAAGCCGTTGGCGGGGCTCCATGCCGCCTTTGCCGCTCAAGGCTTGGTTAGCCTTGCCTGCATCCTGGCGGGCCTGTTCATGCGCTCGGTCCCGGCCATGCTCATCCTCTCGGCTTTGGCCAGCCCTTATCTGCATGTGTATGATCTGCTGGGCACCAGCCTGGCCGTGGCTTTGCTGGTGGAACAACGCTTGGCGCAAGGCGGATTCAAGGCCGCGGAGCCGCTATTGTTCTTCCTTGCCTGGTTCGGCCCTGGGCTGCTGCCCTGGCACCCGGCCTATGCGCATCTGGTGCCGTTGCTGCTGCTTCTGCTCTTGGCAAGTGCCATGCGCCGTGGTGGTGTTGGCGCATGCGACTCCTCACCGGTTCAGCCCGGCTCGCCGGTGTCACCGGCTGGCCGGTCGCCCACTCCCGCTCCCCCCGAATCCACGGCACCTGGCTGAAGCGCCACGGGATAGACGGCGCTTATCTGCCGCTGCCGATAAAGCCGGAAG
>JAKBCD010000217.1 GCA_021808205.1 Pseudomonadota bacterium
ATCATCCGCGCCGCCTACGGCGTCGCGCTGTCCGAGGAGCGCAAGGAAGTCACCGTCGCCCACAAGGCCAACATCATGAAGCTCACCGAGGGCATGATGAAGCGCATGGGCGAGAAGGTGGCGCGCGAATATCCGGGCATCAAGGCCAGCCAGGTGATCATCGATAACTGCGCCCACCAGTTGGTCATCCGCCCGGAGAATTACGACGTCATCGTCACCTCCAACATGAATGGCGATATCATCTCGGACCTCGCGGCCGGTCTGGTTGGCGGTCTGGGCATCGCGCCCTCCTCCAATCTCGGCGACCAGGTGGCGATGTTCGAGGCCGTGCACGGCTCCGCTCCGGACATTGCCGGCAAGGACATGGCGAACCCGACCGCCCTGCTCTGTGCCGCCATCATGCTGCTGCGCCATATCGGCGCCTTCGACGTAGCCGAGACCGTCGAGCAGGCTTTGTTCGTCACCCTGGCCGAAGGCCGCAACCTCACCGGCGACCTCGCCCCGCGTGGCCATGGTGTCGGCACCAAGGCCTATACGGATCAGGTGATCGCCAATCTCGGCCGCACCTCCGCGATGAAGTCCCGCACCTACAAGAAACTGGAACTCACCGCCTGGCCGAAGCTGACCGCGCATATGGAGCCCTCCACCCGCGAGCTGGTCGGCATCGACGTGTTCCTGGAAACCGACCAGGACGCCGAGACGCTGGGCAAGACGCTGGAGCAGATTTCTGAATACAGCCCCTTCACCCTCACCGGCATTTCCAATCGTGGCGTCACTGTTTATCCACCCACTGGCGGGCAGACCTTCCTGGTCGACCATTTCGCCGCACGCTTCATGCTGAAGCACCCGATTTCACTGGCGTCCAACCGCAGCGAGGGCCAGCCGGAGATTTCTTATCTGGTGCAGCGCATCGGCGCAAAGTTTACCTGGATGCATATCGAGAAGCTGCAGCGCTTCGATGGCAAGGACGCGTTCGAGCGCCCTCAGGGCGAGGGCTGACCAGCCTTTCCCGCGAAGCCAGCGTCAGATCAGCTGCGTTTGCAGCAGATCTTCCATGTCGCTGGTATGGGTTTCCTCATCGGCGAGAATATCGTCCAGAATTGCTTGCGTTTTCGGGTCATGCCCAGAGAAATGATTCGAGAGCTCACGGTAGAGTTCAATTACGCATTGCTCAGCAGCCAGGTTCTCCGTGAACAAACGCGGCAGGCAGCCTTTTTTGGCTTCGGGCGGCAAATGGCGGGTGGCGAGATGGGCTGCGAAATAATCCGGCTTGCCGCCCAGCTCGGTAATCCGTGCCGCGAGCCGCACCATATGCTCACGCTCATCAGCTGCCTGGGCGGCGCATTCGGTGGCCACCCATTCATTCTCCAGCCCATCGGCGGAAACGGCAATCAGACTGTAGCGCAGCACACAGGCGATCTCGGCCGACATAGCGGCCTGCAACAGCCCGACAGGCTCGGCCCCTTCGGCCATCATTACCTGGGCGGCGCCGCGCAAACGCAACACATCGGCCAGAAAATGATTTTCTCCGATCGCATCAGTCTCCATCATGCAAAGCTCGCCTTAATCTCTAAATAAGAATCATTCTCATGATCATATCAGTTTACTAGCGTGACCAAGGTTTTCGATCAAGCGGAAACTCCTCCATACAGGCCCCACCGCTGCTTTATCCTGTTTCGTTCCTGCGCTAGAAACACGGCATGAATGATCTTACCCCCAACACTCTGCGCGCCTGGCCTGATGCGCGCGGCCGCTTCGGCGAATTTGGTGGCCGCTATGTTGCCGAAACGCTGATGCCGCTGATCCTGGAGCTGGAGCAAGCCTATCGCGCTGCCAGGGCGGACCCGAAATTCCAAGCCGAGCTTGATTTTTACCTGAAGAATTATGTCGGCCGGCCAAGCCCGCTTTGGCAAGCCAAGCGTCTTGGCGAGCATCTCGGCGGGGCCAAAATCTACTTCAAGCGCGAGGAGCTGAACCACACCGGCGCGCACAAGATCAATAATTGCATCGGCCAGATTCTGCTGGCCAAGCGCATGGGCAAAACCCGCATCATCGCGGAAACCGGCGCTGGGCAGCATGGCGTTGCCACCGCCACCGTCTGCGCCCTGTTTGGCCTGCCATGCACAGTTTACATGGGTGCCGTGGACGTTGAACGGCAGAAACCCAACGTGTTCCGCATGAAACTGCTGGGCGCAGAAGTTGTGCCAGTCTCCTCCGGTGCGGCCACGCTGAAGGATGCCATGAACGACGCCCTGCGCGACTGGGTGGCGAACGTACACGACACCTTCTACATCATCGGCACTGCCGCAGGGCCGCACCCCTACCCAGAGCTGGTGCGTGACTTCCAGTGCGTGATCGGTAACGAGGCGCGCGAACAGCTCCTGCAGGCCGAAGGCCGGCTGCCGGATGTGGCCATTGCCTCTGTGGGCGGCGGCTCCAACGCCATTGGCCTGTTCCACACTTTCCTGGATGAAACCTCGGTAAAGCTCATCGGCGTGGAAGCGGCGGGCAGGGGCATGCACACCCATGAACATGCCGCCAGCCTCAACAAAGGCCGCCCTGGCGTGCTGCATGGCAACCGCACCTATCTCCTGCAGGACGATGACGGGCAGATATTGGAGGCGCACTCCATCTCCGCCGGGCTGGATTATCCAGGCATCGGGCCCGAACATAGCTGGCTGCACGATATCAAGCGCGTGGAATATGTCGGCATCACCGATGACGAGGCGCTGGAAGCCTTCCAACTATGCTCGAAGCTGGAAGGCATCATTCCGGCGCTGGAATGCGCCCATGCCATCGCGCACATCATGAAAATTGCGCCGGAGATGGGCAAGGACCAGATCATCCTGCTCAACCTCTCCGGCCGCGGGGATAAAGACATCTTCTCCGTCGCCAAACATCTGGGAACCGAGCTGTGAGCCGCATTGCCGGTGTGTTTGCTAAGCTGCGCAAGGAAGGCCGCGGCGCGCTGATCCCCTTCGTGGAAGCCTACGACCCTGACCGCGAAACCTCCCTGCTGCTGCTGCGGGGCATGGCGGAAAATGGTGCAGACATCATCGAGATCGGCATGCCCTTCACAGACCCGATGGCCGATGGCCCGACCATCCAGGCCGCCGGGCGGCGCGGGCTGCTGGCCGGCGCCACGTTGAAGGGCGTGCTGGGGCTGGTGCGCGAATTCCGCGCGGAAAACAATCATACCCCACTGGTGTTGATGGGCTATCTCAACCCGATTGATACTTACGGCGTGGAGGCGTTCTGCATGGATGCCGCGTGTGCCGGGGTGGATGGGCTGATCATTGTCGACCTGCCATCCGAAGAGGCCGACCTGGTGCTGCCGCATGCCAATGCCAATGCACTGGATGTGATCCGGCTTGTCGCCCCCACCACCTCCGATGAACGGCTGAAACAAGTGCTGGCCGGGTCCTCCGGCTTTGTCTACTACGTCTCCATCACCGGCATCACCGGCACGCGTACCGCCTCCGCAGCCGATCTGGCACGGGACATCCCGCGCATCCGCGCCGCCACAAATCTGCCGATCGCGGTCGGGTTCGGGGTACGCACACCCGCGCAGGCGGCAACGGTGGTAGCCCATGCCGATGCCGCCATTGTCGCCTCCGTGCTGATCGAGACACTCTGCAAGGAGAACGCCGAGGCCGTGATCCGCGATGTTCGCGCATTGGCTGAGGGCGTTAAGGCTGTCAGTAAGGCAGCCTGAATAACGGCGGGGAAGCGACCATGAGTTTCATCAAAGCACTAACCGATCGCCTGGTAACGGGCCAAAAGGCGCCTGCGATTCGCTACGCGGATTTCTCCACCCCGCCGTCAGACGACGTATTGCCGCGGCTGGACCGTTCAACCCTGGACACCTCCACCCTCACCCCAGAACAGGTGGAATGGCGGCGCGATGGCGTGCTGATTCTGCGCGATTTCATCCCTGACGAAATGACCGAACCCTATATCAAACGCCGCGAAGCCTATGAGCGCCCGGGCGGCTGGGTGGAGGGGCATTCCTATCAGTTCGTGCCGGAGATGCGTCAGCTCGCCCTTTATCCGCCGTTGATGGAAAAGCTGAAACTGCTGATCGGTGAAGAGATGATGCTGCATCTCTGCCTTACCAACTGGGTTACATCGCAACGCGCCTGGCACCAGGACGATTACCTGAACCCCTCTTTCGTGAATTGCTGGTATGCGGCGGTGTGGATCGCGCTTGGCGATATCGAGCCGGATTGCGGGCCGTTTGAATATATTCCCGGCTCACATCGCTGGCCGTTGATGCGCGGCGAAAAAGTGCGTGAATTACTCAGAAAGTCCGGCAAGGAAGTGCATGGGCTGCGCTGGCCCAAAACATCCGAATTCTTCACCACGCCGGCGGTGGAATACGAGATGAAGCTGCGCCGACAGAAGTCCAAATCCTTCCTGGCCAAGCGAGGGGATGTGCTGATCTGGCACGCAAGGCTGATGCACCAGGGCTCGCTGGCCAAAACGCCCGGCAAAGAGCGCCGCTCGCTCATCGCGCATTTTTCCGGTGTGAACCACCGCCCTGATATTCTGGAGCAATTTCGCATCCGTGATGAGAATGACCAAACTTACGTAAGGTTCGGCGACCCCGCCGCCTGAAGCGG
>JAKBCD010000218.1 GCA_021808205.1 Pseudomonadota bacterium
TCCCAGCCCTGTTGGCGCAGAAACATCAAATCCCCGCGGGTGGATTTGCTGCCCGGAATAATCACCAACGCCGCATCGCCAGGAATGGCCTGGCCGGGCTCCACCAAAACCAGCTCCACACCCGGCTCAGCGCGCAAGGGGTCGAGATCGTCGAAATTGGCGATGCGGGAGAGCACTAGGCAGGCGATTTTCACCGCCCCTGCCTTTGCCGTCACCGGGCGGGCACGGCGGAGGTCCTGCGCGTCCTCTCCCGGCAGGCTGGCAGCGCCTGCGAACCAGGGGGCGACGCCATACCCCCGCCATTTCGTATGAGTCTGGATGAATTCATAACCAGAATCGAACAATCGCGGGTCACCCCGGAATTTATTGACGATAAAGCCCTGCACCAGCGCCGTATCTTCCGCCGCGAGCACCGCTTGCGTGCCGATGATCTGCGCAATCACCCCGCCCCGGTCGATATCGCCCACCAGCACCACCGGCACACGGGCCGCCTGAGCGAAGCCCATATTGGCGATGTCTCCCTGGCGGAGATTAATCTCGGCCGGGCTGCCCGCACCCTCCACAATCACGAGGTCATACGCAGCCTTAAGACGGTGGAAGCTCTCCAGCACCGGGGCCATAAGCTGCGGCTTATAAGCCGCGTAGTCCCGGGCTTTCAGCGTGGCCACGCGCTTGCCCTGCACGATAATCTGCGAGCCGCTCTCGGATTCGGGCTTCAGCAGCACCGGGTTCATGTCCGTGATGGGCGCCAAGCCGCAGGCCAGCGCCTGCAACGCCTGGGCGCGGCCGATCTCGCCGCCATCTTCGGTGACCGCCGCGTTGTTGGACATGTTTTGTGGCTTGAAGGGTACCACCTTCAACCCGCGCCTGCGCGCCGACCGGCACAGCCCCGCCACCAGTAGGGATTTGCCGACATTCGAGCCAGTACCTTGCAGCATTAGGGCGGGCATCAGAACTCCACACCTTTCTGCGCCTTGATGCCATCCCGGAACGGGTGCTTCGCGGCGGCCATTTCCGTCACCAGATCAGCCGCCTCGATAAGCGCTGGTTTAGCGTTGCGGCCGGTGAGCACCACATGGGTCATCGGCGGTTTTTCGGTGAGGAGGAAGTCCACCACCTCGTCAACATCAAGATAGTCGTAGCGCAGGGCGATGTTAATTTCGTCCAGCAGTACCAGGCGGTTGGTCTCGTCGCGGATCAGTTGCTTGGCTTTTTCCCACCCGGCCTCAGCAGCTTCGATGTCCCGCGCTTTGTCCTGTGTTTCCCAGGTGAAGCCCTCGCCCATGGCGTAGAACTGGCAAAGATGCGCGAAATGTTGCGTGAGCAGGCGGCGCTCGCCTGTGTCCCACGCGCCTTTGATGAACTGCACCACGGCACATGGCATCTCATGCGCGATGCAGCGCAGGATCATGCCGAATCCGGCGGATGACTTACCCTTGCCCGGCCCGGTATGGACGATGATGAGCCCCTTCTCGCCGGTTTTACCCGCCATGATTTTCTCCCGCGCGGCTTTGATGCGCGCCATTTTCTCGGCATGGCGGGCAAATTCCTCAGGCGGGATTTCAGGCATGGCTGGCTCTCCTTGACTCTGCCCCGCACATGCGGCCTTGTGCCGGGGTTCGTACTGGTGCCTGGCTTATGTCAGGCCAAAAGGGAATGCGATAGGGGAAACCCAAAGCGCAGCCGCCCCCGCGACCGTGACCGGAGAGGTTGCCCAATGCCACTGGTGATAAGCCGGGAAGGTGGGCGCCGCAGGGTTTTTAAAACCCCTATCCGCAAGCCGGGAGACCTGCCAGCACGGCGCATTGTAACGAGCGGACGGGGTGTGCCGCTGCGGGTTCTTGCACGCTTTGCCGTGCCCCGTTTCGCGCGCCTTGTTTCTGGATTGAGGGGTTTATGGGCGCGACACTTCACGTTTGCATCACCTGCCGGGCCGGGCAGCCATTGGTTGAGGGCGAGCCTTGCGCGGGGGCACGGGTGCATTCGGCGATTGCCGCACTGCCTATCCCGGCGGGCGTGGTTGTGAAACCGGTGGAATGCCTTTCCGCCTGCAAGAACGGTGCTTCCGTCGCTCTCACCGGGGCTGGGCGCTGGTCTTACATCTATGGGCCAGTGAGCGAGGCGGATGCCACCGTGATTCTGGATGGGGCGGCGGCTTATGCGCAGACGCCGGATGGTATTGTGCCCTGGCGGGAGCGCCCGGCTCTGTTTCGCAAAAACGTGATTGCCCGCTTGCCGGTTTTATTTTGAGCGGGCGATTCACGCTTTCGGGCGGGCCTGGCGGCCCTCCCTCAAACGATCACACGCTATTGGAAACCCCATGACCGATCTTATGAAAATTCCCGTCACCATCGTCACTGGTTTTCTGGGTGCGGGGAAAACCACGCTGATCAAGCACTTACTGACCAACCCTGGGGCTAAGCGCCTGGCGGTGCTGGTGAATGAATTCGGCAGTTTGGGCGTGGATGGCGAGATTCTGCGCGGCTGCGCCGATGAGAACTGCCCGGAGGAGGCGATTCTGGAGCTGGCGAATGGTTGCATCTGCTGCACGGTGGCCGATGAGTTCATCCCCACCATGGAAAAGCTGCTGGCGCTGGAAAAAAAGCCGGATCATATCCTCATCGAGACCTCGGGCCTGGCTTTGCCTAAGCCTTTGTTGAAGGCGTTTGACTGGCCCGCCATCCGCTCGCGCGTGACGGTGGATGGCGTGGTGGCGATGGCGGATGCGGAAAGTGTTTCCGCCGGGCAGTTCGCGCCCGAGCAAGGGCGCAATGGCAATGAGCATGACACGCCGCTTTCCGAAGTGTTCGGAGACCAGATGGCCTGCGCGGATTTGATTTTGCTCTCCAAGGCCGACCTGGCCGGAGAAGAAAAACTGGCCAAAGCGCGGGAGGTTGTCGCCAAGGCATTGCCGCGCCCGGTGCCGATGCTGCCCATTACCGATGGGGTGATCGAGGCGCGTATTCTGCTGGGGCTGGAAGCGGCGGCGGAAGATGATGTGGAAGCCAGGCCCTCCCACCATGATGGGCAGGACTCGCATGAACACGATGATTTTTCCACGATCGTTATAGAACTGCCCGAGCAGGAATCTGCCGCCCCCTTGCTGGCGGCTTTGGAAAATCTGGCGCGGGAGCATAAAATTTTGCGCATGAAGGGGCATGTGGCCATTGCGGGCAAGCCGATGCGCCTTTTGGTGCAGGCGGTGGGGGCCAGGGTGCGCAGCCAGTTCGACCAGCCTTGGGGCGCGCAACCCCGCGCCTCGCGGTTAGTGGTGATCGCCGAGCGCGGCGATTTGAACGAACGCAAAATTCGTCAGGCTTTAGCAGGCTAAAATGCATATCGTCTTCCGCGAAAGCCATGGGCTGGAGGAAGCGGAAACCCCGCATGATCTGGGGCAGGATGCGGCGGAGATTGTGGTGCTGTCATTCTCAGACAGCGACCTTGGCGCGTTTGCTTCGGCGTGGCACGGGGCGAAAGCGCGGGGCGTGAAACTACCCAGCCTGCGCCTCGCAAATTTAACGCTGCTGCGGCATCCTGTTTCGGTGGATGTGTATATTGAAAAAACCCTGAGCAAGGCGAAGGCCGTGCTGGTGAGGCTGATCGGCGGGGAAAGCTACTGGGCCTATGGGCTGGCGAGTTTGCAGAATCTGGCAGGTGTGAAGCTGGCGGTTCTGCCCGCTGATGGCAGGCCGGATGCGGTGTTGGACGGCTATTCCAATCTGGCGCCGGAAATTTTGCAGGAACTGGCGCGGCTTTGCGATGCAAGCGGGCCGGAGGCCGCGTTTGCCGTGCTGGCGCAACTGGCGCGGCAGATTGGGCAGGAGGTTGACGCGCAAGCCTTCACCAGACTGCCAGATTTTGGAATTTACCACCCAGAAAGCGGTATTCTGCCGGAACCGCCGCCATATGGGTCGCGTGTGCCGGTGGTGTTCTACCGCTCCTACCTCGCGGCGGCGGATATGGCGGCGGTGGATGCGCTGATTCTCGCCTTGCAAGAGGAAAGATTTGAAGCCTACGGGCTGTTTGTGCCGTCGTTAAAAGCACCGGAAGCAGTGCGCTTCGTGGCGGCGCATCTGAAAGAGTATCCGCCGACAGCGATCGTGAACGCCACGGCGTTTTCGGCAAAATTGGAAGACGGCGCCACGGCGCTGGATGGGCCGGGCGCGCCGGTGTTTCAGGTGGCATTCTCCACCGCGAAGCGGGAGGATTGGCTGGCATCCGATCGCGGGCTTTCCCCGGCGGATTTGGCGATGCATGTGGCGCTGCCGGAGATTGACGGGCGAATTTTTCTGGGCGTGGTGAGTTTTAAATCCGCCAATGCGCGCGATGAGGATTTGCAATTCGCACGGCATGTTCACTGCCCGGAGCCGGAGCGGATTGATGCCGTGGCAAGGAGGGTAGCGGCATGGGTGCAGCTTGGGCAAGCATCCAACCGACGCTTGGCGATGGTGCTTTCCACTTATCCCGGCAGGTCAGAGCAAATGGCCCATGCGGTGGGGCTGGATGCGCTGGCAAGTGCGAATGAGATTCTCCGATATTTCCAGAAAAATGGATACGATACCGCGCCTGTGGATAATCTGGTGGCACGGTTGCA
>JAKBCD010000219.1 GCA_021808205.1 Pseudomonadota bacterium
AGGAAGCAACATTCGAGCGGGTGAAGGCGCTGACCCCGGCTTTCCTGGAGCAGATCGGCAGCTTCAAGGGCATGGACGGGGTGGTTGATACGCGCGGCTTTGGGCTGTTGGGCGCGGTTGAGGTGGCACCGAGGGGTAAACCCGGCGAGCGGGGCTTCAATATTCTGTGCAGAGGCTTTGAGCAGGGGTTGGTTTTACGCTCGGCCGGTGACAGCCTAGTGCTGTCGCCGCCTTTTGCGGCCACGCCGGACCAGATCAGCGAGATGATCGATATCCTGCGCAAGCTAGTCAAGGAAAGCTGAGCTTTATTTAGACTATTTGGCCGCTCTGCCTGGACGCAGATTGCGGCCAGCCTTTGAGGATAATCCGGAGGAGCAAGAATGTATCAGGACGTATTGCTGCATGTTGGCGGCCATTGGCGTGCGGCACAGGGTGGTAAAACCATTGATGTGATAAATCCGGCGACTGAAGAGGTCATCGGCAAGCTGGCCCATGCGAGCAGGGCCGATCTCGATGAGGCGCTCGATTGGGCGGCCAAGGGCTTTGCCGTTTGGCGCAAGCTCTCCGCCCATGAGCGCGGGAAAATTATGCGCAAGGCGGCGGATCTGCTGCGCGAGCGGTTGGACAAGATCGCCACGCTGATGACCATGGAGCAGGGCAAGCCGCTGGCGGAAGCCAAGGCGGAACTGGCTGGCTCTGCTGATGTGATCGACTGGTTCGCCGAGGAAGGCCGGCGCGCCTATGGCCGCGTGATCCCGGCTCGCCAGGCGGGGGTGTACCAGCTTTCCTTGCGTGAGCCGGTGGGCGTGGTGGCGGGCTTCACGCCCTGGAACTTCCCGGTTTCGCAGGCAGTGCGTAAAATTTCGGCAGCACTGGCGGCGGGTTGCGCTTTTCTGCTGAAAGGCCCCGAGGAGACCCCGGCAAGCTGTGCCGAGCTGGTGCGCTGCTATGTGGATGCCGGCGTGCCGACCGGCGTGGTGCAGATTGTGTTCGGTGTGCCGGCGGAAATTTCCGAATATCTGATCCCGCACCCGACCATCAGGAAAATCTCTTTCACCGGCTCTACTGTTGTGGGCAAGCATCTCGCATCGCTGGCCGGGAAATATATGAAGCGGACCACGATGGAATTGGGCGGACACGCCCCGGCGATCGTATTCGACGATGCGGATCTGGACCAGGCCGCGACCATCTTGGCCGCCAACAAGTTCCGCAATGCCGGGCAGGTTTGCGTGGCGCCGACGCGCTTTATCGTACAGGAGGGCGTGTACGAGCCGTTTTTGAATAAATTCGTGGCCAAATGTGAGGCGATTAAGCTCGGCAACGGGCTGGACGCAGGCACAACCATGGGCCCGCTTGCCAATGACCGCCGCGTGGCGGCGATGGAGGCGCTGGTGGGCGATGCGGTGAGCAAGGGTGCCAAGCTGCGCACCGGCGGTCAGCGTTCGGGCAATAAGGGCTATTTCTTTGAACCAACGGTGCTCACGGATATTCCCCCCGATGCTCGCGTGCTGAACGAGGAGCCGTTTGGCCCGTTGGCGCTGTTCATGCCGTTCCGCAGCTATGAGGATGCGATCGCCGAGGCGAACCGGCTGGAATATGGCCTGGCTGCCTATGCCTATACGCGCAACACTGGCCGCGTGACGGCACTGGGGAGCGATATTGAGTCCGGCATGGTGGGCATCAACCATCACGGGCTGGCGGTGCCGGAAACGCCGTTCGGCGGGGTGAAGGATAGCGGCTATGGCTCCGAAGGCGGGGCTGAAGGGCTGGAGCCTTATCTGGTGACCAAGTTTGTCACCCAGGCCAGCGCATAGAGCAATAATCGGCTGATTAGGACCGGAAGGGTCTAGAGCGGATCACGCAGTGATCCGCTTGACAATCATCGCACTCTAACAGTTTTTTGAAGCCAGCTTTTCTGCAAAAAAGCTGGCTTTCTTGTTTCTGATTTCTTCCATCGCGCGGATGAACGCCTCATCGGCATTCATGCTGGTGGTGTCGATGAGAATGGCATCTTCCGCCTTAATCAGCGGGGCGGCGGCGCGGGTGCGGTCTGCCTCGTCGCGTGCCGCCACATCGGCGATTACGTCCGCCAGCGTTACTGTCTCGCCCTTGGCGGCGAATTCCGCCTGGCGGCGTTTGGCGCGGGCCTCGACGCTCGCGGTCACGAACAGCTTCACATCGGCATGCGGAAAGATGATGGTGCCGATATCCCGCCCATCCAGCACCGCGCCGTGGGCATCGCCGAATTGGCGTTGAAAATCCAGCAGGGCCGCCCGCACGGCGGGGATGGAAGCCACCTGGCTGGCGGCCTTGGAGGTCGTTGCATCGCGCAGGTCCGTACGGGTTGTATCCGCTTGGACCAGGGCTTTGGCGGCAGCAGTCGCGGTTTTGGCATCGGCAGGGTCGCCACCTGCTTCAAGTACGCGCTTGGCGGTGGCACGGTAGAGCAGACCGGTATCGAGATAAGGCAGGTTCAGGGCCGCGGCCAGACGCTTGGCCAATGTGCCCTTGCCCGCGGCAGCTGGGCCGTCGATAGCGATAATGATCATGCCACGTCTTCCAGGGCAGCACCCAGCCCGCGCATCAGGCGTAAAAATCCAGGGAAGGAGGTGTCGATGAAACTCGCATCGTCGATTTGTACCGGTTGCGCGGTGATCTGCCCCATTACCAGAGCGGACATGGCAAGCCGGTGGTCCATATGGGTTTCCACCAGCCCGCCACCGGGGAGGCGGCCGGTGCCGTGGATGATCAGGTCGTCGTCCTCGATCTCCACATTCACCCCGTTCACCCGCAGCATCGCTGCGGTGGCAGAGAGGCGGTCAGATTCCTTCACCCTTAGCTCGGAGAGCCCGCGCAGGCGCGAGCTGCCGTTTGCTGCGGCGCAGAGCACGGCCAGAATTGGGTATTCGTCGATCATGCTGGGGGCGCGCTCGGGCGGCACGTCAACGGCGCGAAGCTGGGAATGGAAGGCGGCAAGGTCACCCACGGCTTCGCCGCCGGCCAAGCGCTGGGCGGTAACGTCGAGTCTGGCGCCCATTTCACGTAGCGTCAGGAATAGCCCGGTGCGCAGCGGATTGAGGCCGGTATTGGCAATGGTCACCGCACTGCCCGGCACCAGCAAGGCTGCCGCCACGGGGAAGGCGGCGGATGAGGGGTCGCCTGGAACCGCCACATCGGCGGCGCGCAGCTCCGGCTGGCCTTTCAGGCGGATATGCCGGCCTGCGCCGGCCTGCGTTACGCTCACTTCGGCACCGAAATGCCGGAGCATGTTCTCCGAATGGTCTCGGGTCGGCTCGGGCTCTTCCACCTCGGTAATGCCGGGCGCGTTCAGCCCTGCCAGCAGCACGGCGGATTTCACCTGGGCTGAGGCCACGGGCAGCCGGTAGGATAGCGGCATCGCGTCGCGAGCGCCGAGAATCGTCAGCGGCAGGCGATTGCCAGCGCGGGCGAAAAATTGTGCCCCTGTGGCCTGTAGTGGTTCGATAACGCGGCCCATGGGACGTTTGCGGAGCGAGGCGTCGCCGGTCATCACCGCATAAAGCTCGTGGGTGGATAGAATACCCGCCAACAGCCGTGCTGCTGTGCCGGAATTGCCCATGTCCAGCACGTCCGCGGGTTCGGTGAGGCCACCGAGTCCCCGACCGCAGACCAGCCAGTCTGCTCCGTCGCGGGAGATTTCAGCACCCAGCGCACGCATGGCGGCGGCGGTGCGCAGCACGTCCTCTCCTTCCAGCAGCCCTGAAATACGAGTCTGACCAACGGCCAAGGCACCAAACATGAGTGCTCGATGGCTGATGGATTTGTCACCCGGCACAGCAATGCGGCCAGAAAGCGGTCCCAAGGGGCGGCGGGAGAGATGCGGGCGTGGAGAAAGCTGGTCCATGCGCGCGCTTAGCATGGCTCATGGCGTTTGACATAGACGCAATGGCATGGCATCGCGCCGCCCTTAATTGTTGCGGCCCATTTACCCGAGGTTTGAGATGGCTAAACCCGAACTTGGCGAAAAACACACTTGCGTTTCCTGCGGGACGCGATTCTTTGATCTCTGCAAGACGCCGGTCGTGTGCCCCAAATGCGGAACCGAGCAGCCGATTGAGCAGCCGCGGTTAAAGCGCGCTGCCCCGCTGCCGGAAGAGCAGAAAAAAGTGGCGAAGCCGGCGCTTGACCCGGACGATGTGGATGTGGAAGTGCCCGACGATGCCGATGATGATGATATTCTCGAGGACGCCGATGACCTGGATGATGATGCCGACGTGATCGACGCCGATATCGACGTGCAGACCGAGGGCGGCGACGACGAGCGTTAAGCCGCAACGGCAGAACGGTATCTTTAGAGCGTTCAGCTTTTCGCTGAACGCTCTAATTTTATTTTTCAGCGAGCAATTTCATGCATTTATCTTGACGCCGCCGCGTTAATCCAAACGCATATTGCGCTAAGCCCTTCTGGAAAATTCCTGAAGGGCTTTTTATTTCCGCGCAGGCACCCAGTGGGCTGCCGCGCGCAGATCGTTGCTGCGGTGCGGTCTATCCCAGGCGCCAATCAACCGGGTCGTGAGCGTTAATGGCGGCTTTAGGGCAGGGGTGGCGTCCA
>JAKBCD010000220.1 GCA_021808205.1 Pseudomonadota bacterium
GCCTTCGGCCACCTGCGTGCCATAGCCGGTGGCGGTGAAGAAGGCCGGGATACCCGCCCCGCCGGCACGGATGCGCTCCGCCAGCGTGCCTTGCGGGTTGAACTCGATTTCAAGCTCGCCCGCCAGATATTGTTTCGCGAAGGTCGCGTTCTCCCCCACATAGGATGAAATCATCTTCCTGATCTGCCGCGTCTCCAGCAGCAGGCCGAGCCCGGCCCCGTCGATCCCGGCATTGTTGGAGATCACGGTCAGGTCCTTCACGCCTGAATCCCGGATCGCTTCAATCAGGCTCTGCGCGATTCCGCACAGACCGAATCCACCAGACATGATGGTCATGCCATCGAACAATTTGCCTTTCAAAGCCTCGGCCGCGTTGGGGGAAAGTTTGCTTACAGCCATGATTCCTCACTTCTCTTGCGTGCCAAACAGAACGTAAGGCCGCCGCCATAAAAAACCCGGGCCTTCACCCGGGTTTGACCCCTTTTTACCGCCCCAGGCACATGGCAACGCCCATGCCGCCGCCGATGCAAAGTGTGGCCAAGCCTTTTTTGGCATCGCGCCGCTTCATTTCATACAGCAGCGTGGTAAGAATCCGAGCACCCGAAGCGCCAATCGGGTGGCCGATGGCGATTGCCCCGCCATTCACGTTCACCTTCGCCGGGTCCAGCCCCAGCTCCTTGTTTACGGCGCAGGCCTGTGCCGCAAAAGCCTCATTCGCCTCGACCAGATCAAGATCAGCCGCCACCCACCCCGCCCGCTCCAGCGCCTTGCGTGACGCCGGGATCGGCCCGGCACCCATCAGCGCCGGGTCCACGCCCGCTGTCGCGAAGCTGGCAATCCGCGCCAGCGGTGTCAGGCCACGCCGGGCGGCTTCCTTGGCGCTCATCACCACCAGGGCCGCAGCACCGTCATTGATGCCCGAGGCATTGCCGGCGGTTACCGTGCCGTCCTTGGTGAAGGCGGGGCGCAGCTTGGCCATTGTCTCGGAGGAGGCGTCATGGCGGATATACTCATCGGCCTCGACCACCACCTCGCCCTTGCGGGAAGACAGCGTCACGGGTGCGATCTCATCCTTGAACTTGCCAGCCTTCTGTGCCGAAGAGGCTTTCTGCTGAGAGGCGAGCGCCAGCGCGTCCTGCTCATCGCGGCTGACATGCCATTGCTTGGCCACGTTCTCGGCGGTGATGCCCATGTGATAGCCATTAAAGGCATCCCACAACCCATCCTTGATCATCGTGTCGACGAAATTCAGGTCGCCCATCCTATGTCCGCCGCGCAGATAGGCGGCATGGGCGGAGAGGCTCATATTTTCCTGCCCGCCAGCAATGACGATATTGCTCTGGCCAGACATCACCTGCTGCGCTGCCAGCGCCACGGCGCGCAGGCCAGAGCCACAAACCTGATTGATGCCAAAGGCGGTCTTGCTATCCGGGATACCCGCGGCGCGGGCGGCCTGGCGGGCCGGGTTCATGCCCTGCACGGCGGTGAGCACCTGGCCCAGGATGACCTCATCGATATCTTCGGGGGAGAGGCCTGCGCGCTCAATGGCGGCTTTGATGGCCACCTCGCCCAGCTTATAGGCCGGGGTGGCGCCAAAGGCACCGTTAAAGCTGCCGACGGGGGTACGCGCCGCCGAGACAATGACGATATCATCCATGTCCAGGTTCCCTTTTGTCAGTTTCATAGTCCGTTATGCAGACGATATGCCGGAAGCCCATTCCGCGAAAGGCCGCCAAAGTGAAGTTTCGGCATGGGTGCCCGCCACCATGCCGATATGCCCGGCGCGGGGCTCGATAACCGTAACATCCCCCAGCCGCTTGGCCAAAGCCCAGGCAGAGGCCGCGGGCACCAGCCGGTCCTTGGCGGGAATGGCGCAGAAGGCTGGCAGACTGAGCTGTGCCGGGTCCACCGCCAGCCCGGCCACCCGCCACTGGCCGCGCGCGGGCGTGTTGGCGCCGTACCAGCCGGAGAGCGCCTCTCGCGCCACGGGTGCCGCCAGCGGCACGCCATCGGCGAGCCAATCCTCCATCGCCACGAAACGCCGTGCCCTGGGGCTGGCTTTGTCCTGCCCGGCGAAGTCTCGGTATTTATTGCCAACGCCATGAGGGTCCATCATGGCAAACATCGCGTTCAGCGCGTCGATGGGCAGAGTGCCGGAAAACTGCATCGCCCCTTCCATGAACACCAGCGCCTCCGCCACGCGCCGCGCTGCCTGCGGGTCTTCGGCATGAAAATCCCAGGGTGTGGCGAACAGCGCAAGCGCCCTGACCCGGCCCGTGCCCTTAGCCCGCAATGCCGCCGCCAACGCCAGCAGCCCGCCCATGCAATAGCCCACCAAAATCACCGGGCCGGGCGTGGCCGCAAGGGCGCGCTCCAGCCGCCCGGCGATGTAATCGGTCAGCGAAAAGCGGCGCTCCACCTCGCCCGGCCAGCCCCAGTCCAGCAGATAGGGGTGTAACCCCTGCCCCGCCAGAAACCGCAGCATCGAGGCATCTTCCATCAAATCCAGAATATAGGCGCGGTTGATCAGGCTGGGCACGAACAGCACCGCCGGGCCGGCGCCGCCATAATCCAGCACCCGGCTCTCGCCTTCTTCCCAGATGGCGGGCGGGTCGCGCAGCGCGCGCGCATAATCATCCCGGCGGTAGACGGCGATGCCTGCGATCAGCGCCCGGTCCTGAAGCTGAATCTCCTCAAACAGCTTTCCCAGTGCCAGCGGGTCCGGGGCCGTCGCGTTGTTCAAGAAGTTCAGCCACGCGTTGCTCAAGTTCAGCGACGCGGCAGCTGAGCTGCTCGACCGCATCCACGCCAGGCCCAGATGCAACAGCAGCGGGCGCGGGCCGCGGCGGCTGAGCGGTGCTGGAGCCTCCGAGCGGGGCATTATGCGGAAGCAACGCGGCGGCGGCACCGGCCGCCTGCGCCCAGAGGTTGAGAATGGCGGTCCAGCCTTCGCGCAGCTCGCGATCTGCCGCCATGGCGGTCAGCTCGCTCTGCCACACGGCCACGAAATCCTTGGCCAAATTTTCGTCCATGCGCCATAAAATCCCTGCCGCCCAGCTTACCCTTTCCTAGCGTGCCCTGGACAAAATCGCCACACGTGATGTGCGCTGACGCACTGTGCAGCGCACAAATTTCGTGGTTCTATGGTTAGGGTAAGCGTGCCGTCTGGCGCTTTCGCCAATGAATCGGATGAAAGAAAAATCCATGAATGAAACGGCTCAACCAAAGTCACAGCCCGTCACCGTCAAGAAATATGCCAATCGCCGCCTCTATAATACCGAGACGTCGAGCTATATCACGCTGGACAACCTGGCAGAGATGGTCCGCAACAACCGTGACTTCGTGGTTTACGATGCCAAAAGTGGCGATGACATCACGCGCGGCGTGCTCACACAGATCATCGTCGAGGAAGAGGGCAAGGGTAATGCCCTGCTGCCGATCAATTTTCTGCGTCAGCTCATCGGCGTCTACGGCACCGACATGCCCGGCCTGATGCCAAAATATCTTGAACAGGCGATGGCCAATTTCATGCGCCAGCAGGAGAGCGTGCGGGCGACGGTTAGCAAAACTCTCGGCCCTTTGATGCCACCCGGCATGGAGGATATAGGCCGCAAGAACATGGAGATGATGGAACGCGCGATGACGCTGTTCACACCGTTCTACCGCGAGGGTGTCGAGACTCGGCCTGGGCAAGAAAACGTTCAGGATTACCAGGAAGAGATTATCAGCCTCCGCGCCGAGGTCGAGCGGCTCCAAGCCGCCCTTGCGGCGGCGATCGCCAAGGGCAAGTGACCAGCCGAAGCGGCCAGACACATAGACGGCCCCTCGCGCATGCGGTAGAGACCCGGACCATGAAATTTGCTCTTCCTTTGGCGCTGGGCTTGGCTCTGGGTGCCGCCACAGCGTCGGCCTATGCACAGTCTATCAACGGAGAAGCCGGCTCTGGAATGAGCATGGGCGGCCCGGGAGGCGCGCCAGCGCCGCAGCTAAAGGCCCCCACACCGGATATTGCCCCCGCCGGTTTGCCAGGCCTTGGCAACATGGCACCGCCCGCCGTCGGACCCAAAATTCAGCAGCCCGCCAGCGGCGATCCGACCAAGGAACTCTTCACCGCGATCAACAACAACGACTATGGCTCAGCGCAAGACGCGATCAGCCGCGGCGCGGATCTCAACGCCAAGGATCAATTCGGCGAATCCCCGCTCGACCTTTCCATCGCGCTCAACCGCAACAACATCACCTTCCTGCTGCTCGGCGCGCGCAACGAGCTTGGAGCGCAGGGGCTAGGCGGCCCCATGGGCGCGCCCTGGACACTGAACAATGCTCCCAGCGCCAGCACTGGCAATGGCAAATCAACCAATCCCGATGCCGCCCGGCCGATGATTCCCGCCATGGCTCCGGCCCGTGCCACCCCGCCTGCAGCACTTCCGAATGGCGGCACCGGCACGCCCGACCCACAGTCAGGCTTTCTTGGCTTCGGCCCGAAGACCTGAAGCCCGCCTCCTGGAGTGTTTTTCATCAGATGAACAACACTCCAGCTTGGTTTTTGCGTTCAATTTCCTGTGGTTATCGTGATGCTTGGGCGTC
>JAKBCD010000221.1 GCA_021808205.1 Pseudomonadota bacterium
GCCGCACCTTCGCGATCATCTCCCATCCGGACGCCGGTAAAACGACGCTGACCGAGAAGCTGCTGCTGTTTGGCGGCGCCATCCGCGAGGCGGGCATGGTGAAGGCGCGGCAGGACAGGCGCAACACGCGGTCGGACTGGATGAAGATCGAGCGCCAGCGCGGTATTTCCGTCACCTCCTCGGTGATGACCTTCGAGTTCGGCGGTGCGGTGTTCAATTTGCTGGACACACCAGGCCACGAGGATTTCTCTGAAGACACTTACCGCACGCTCACCGCCGTAGACTCCGCGGTGATGGTGATCGACGCCGCCAAGGGCATCGAGTTGCAGACCCGCAAGCTGTTCGAGGTCTGCCGGTTGCGGAATATTCCCATCACGACCTTCATCAACAAGATCGACCGTGAGAGCCAGAACCCGTTCGCGCTGCTGGACGAGATTGCCGACACGCTGCAACTGGATATCTGCCCGATGGTGTGGCCCATCGGCTCAGGCGGGCTGTTTAAGGGCTGCTACAATATGCGCAACGATCAGCTGGTTTCCGCCAAGAAGCCGGGCGAGGAGGTGGGCGAGCAGAATTTCGCCATTCCGGCTGACCAGCAGGCGCAGTTGGACGAGGATGTGGAGCTGATCCGCGCCGCCTACCCGGCGTTCGACCGGCAATCCTTCGAGGAAGGACATCTCACGCCGGTCTATTTCGGCTCGGCGTTGAAGGATTATTCCGTGCGCGAATTGCTGGAAGGGCTGGTGGCCAACGCGCCGCCACCGCAGCCCCGCGCCACAGACACGCGTGAGGTAGCACCTGAGGAAAAGCCGGTGACGGGCTTTGTGTTCAAGGTGCAGGCCAATATGGATCCTCAGCACCGCGACCGGATTGCCTTCACCCGCATCTGCTCCGGCAAATTCACGCGCGGGATGAAGCTGACCCATTCGCGGACGGCCAAGCCCATGGCCATCCAGGCGCCGATCTTCTTCTTCGCGCAGGACCGCTCCCTGGCCGAGGAAGCGTTTCCGGGGGATATTATAGGGATTCCCAACCATGGCACGCTGCGGGTGGGCGACACGCTGACCGAAGGCGAAAAACTCCGCTTCACCGGCATTCCGGATTTTGCGCCGGAAATTCTGCGCCGCGTGCGCCTCGCGGACCCGATGAAGGCCAAGCAGATGCGCAAGGCGCTGGAGGATCTGGCCGAGGAAGGTGTGACGCAGGTGTTCCGCCCGATGACCGGCGCGGACTGGATTGTGGGCGTGGTGGGCATGTTGCAGCTGGACGTACTCTCCAGCCGCATCGAGCAGGAATATAACGTGCCGATCGGCTTCGATCCCGCCCCGTTCGACACGGCGCGCTGGATATTCTCCGAGGATACGGCGCGCCTGAAATTCTTCATCGAGGTGAACAAGAGCGCGATGAGCGAGGACCGCGACGGCGCGCCGGTTTATCTGGTGCGCAATGGCTGGGAGCTGAACCGGATGAAGGAGAATTTCCCGGAGATCACTTTCTCGGCCACGCGTGAGCGTCAGTAATTGAACTGATAGCTTAAGCCCACGCTGCTGCTATTCTGGCCGGTGCTGTCCGTGCCGGTGGAGCTTTGCAGCTTGAGGCCCTTGTAGAGGTTAATCTCCACATTGGCTGAGGTACCCTGGCCGCTGGCGGCCTGGCTGGCGCCCACATACACGCCCGGCGCAATATAACGCCCCGCCTGCACGGTGGGTGCGCCACTGGCGGAGCTGCCGAGGGAAAGCTGGTCCAGCCCCAGGGCGTTGCGCACGGAATCCAGCGGGTTCAGCCCCCCGCCAATGCCGGAGAGCTGCGCCAGCGCCGCCGCCAGCGAGGCCGCCTGGAACGGCGAGAGGTTGGCCGTGCTTTGAGCAAACAGCAATTGGGAGAGAACCTCATCCGACGGCAAGGGCGGCGAGCTGCTCAGGCTGATCTGCGGTTTGGCCGCCGTGCCGCCGATAATAAGTGAGGCGGTACCGTTATTGCTGGTGGTTGTGGTTGCCTCCAGATCCAGCGCCGGAATGAAGCCTCCGCCGTTGAACTCGATCTTGCCGGAGGTGAATTGCAACGTTTTTCCCGCCAGGGAGAAATTGCCGCGGATGAGGGTGAAACCGCCGGAGGGCTGGGGATGATCGGTGGTGCCGCCAATGCCGATATGCCCGCCAAGCTCGGCGAACAGCCCGTCGCCCCGGATGAAGATCTGGTTTTTGGCGTGCACGTCCAGCGCCAGTTTTATGGGCGGCAACGGCGGCGGCGCGCTTTTGGGCGGGGCTGGCGGGGCGCTGGCATTATGGATCGGCAGATTGGCGACCGAGGGCGGCAGCGATTTAGGAATATTGATATTGGCCTTCAGCAGATCCACCCGCCCGGCCAGGGTGGCGCTGCTTTTAATATCGCCTTTCAGCGTCAGCGCGGCATTCAGCGTCTCGGTTATCAGGTCTGACGCGATGGGGGTGGCGTGGTCCGCGGTCAAGGCAAAATCCACCGGCATGGCGGGCGTGCCGAGATTGATGGTGCCGTGGCCTGAGATTGTGCCCTGGCCAGCCGTGGCCGAGAGGCTTTGCAGGGTGATGAGCTTGTTGGCCGCTGCCATATCAGCGTTGATGGCGATGAGGTTGAGGCCGGAGGCGATATTTTGCACCGAGCCACCGGCCAGTTGCAGCGTGCCCGTGGCGCTGGGGGCTTTTGGCGTGCCGCCCAGGCGCAGAGTGGTGGTGACAATCCCGCGCACGAGACTGCCATCCGCCGCCAGAACGGGGTCCAGCAATTTCAAATCCAGCCGCCCGGTCACGTCCAGGTTCATGGGGCTGGTCATCGCCATGGGGGCAGTGCCGTTGACGGTGAAATTCACATTCTGCCCGGCGTTCAAGCCCAAGTTCACGTCCACAGCCCGGGCTTTAAGGTTGGCTTTGGCGGTAATGTCAGCCGGCGGCAGGGATGCGGCGGGGCCGGATTCATCGCGCAGCTGCCGGGCGGTGAAGGTGATTTGCCCCGTGGGGGCCTTGGGCGTGCCGGCGAGCCGCATGGTGGTGGCAACAAGGCCGCTCAGCCTGGTATGCATCTGGGCCAGCAGCGGGTTCAGCATGGCCATGTTCAGCCGCCCTTCTATGGCCAGTTTCATCGCCCCCGCCATGGAAAGCGGGGCCAAGCCGCGCGCGGTGATGTTCACGTCCTGCCCGGCGCTGGCGGCAAGGTTGATGTTGGCGCTCTGGCCTTGCAAATCCGCCGTGCCGGAGAGCTTTGCGGCGGGCAGCCCGGTGGTGGATTTGCTGATATAGCGCAGGCCGGTGGCGTTGAGCGTAACTCTTCCCTCTGGCGCTTTTGGCGTGCCGGTGAGGCTGGCGGTGAGGTTCACAATACCCGCCGCGTCCAGCCTGGAAGAAAACAGCCTGGCGAGCGACAGGTCGAGATGTTTCACGGATGCCTGGGCGTTCAGCTCGGGCGATAGCGTGCCATCCAGCGCGATACTGGCGTTGGCCAGGGCAAGGTTGAGATGATGCACCACAATGGCGGGGTGGGTTTCAATCGCCGTGGGGCCGCGCAGCCGGGCGGCGAGGCCGTGCCAGTCAGCGTTCAGTTTGGTGATGTGAGCACTTTTATTCTGCGCGTTCAGCACGCCGGCCAGGCTGAGCCGGGCGGGGTAAGACAGCAGCCGGGCAATGGTGGCGTCCGCCTGGATGGCCAGTGCGGCGAGCGGCCCCTGGGCAGTGATTGTGCCGTTGACGGCGCCGAGCGCAGGCGTGGCGACAAGATTTTTCGCGGCCACGTGCAGGGTTAGATCCTGGTTATCCTGATACGTGAAATCCGCATCCGCCGCGCCGCGCATATGGCCGCCGGTGAACATATCGAAATCCGACAGTGACCCAAGCGCGACATGGGCGGCACCGGTGGGCAGTTTGGCCCCGGCGGCGAGGTGAAGGTCCGCCTGAGCGGTGAGGGATTTCCATGCCGCCTGGAGTATTTTCACGCTGGCGGCCCCCTGGGCAGTGCGGGCAAAGGCGGCGTTAAGCGCCAGGGGTGCGCCCGCCAACAGGCCGGTGCCGGTGAGTGTGCCTTGCGGGGTTTGGGGCAGATGGGCAGCGTGCAGGATGATCCGGAACGGGCCGGTGGGAAGGTTGGGCGCGGAAAGCTGGCCGGTGACAACGGCATCCGCCGTGAAATCCCGCGGGGTGCCGGTAACGTGGCTTTGCACCTGCACCTTGCCGGCAAGCCGCGGCGAGAGGGCCGCCACGCTATCCAGCGTTGCGGCCGTTGTCAGGTCCAACCGGGTTTTATTCAGCACGCCATGAACGTTCAGGTTGAATTGCGGGCCCTTCAACGCCAACTGGCCAATGGTGATTGTTTTGCCTTGCAGGCTGGCAAGCAAGGAAAGCGCCGTGCGCCCGGCGAGCAGCTTGTTCAGCCCCGCAGGCGCCTGGGTGAGGGCGACATGGCCCTGCAGGGAAAGGGTTGCGCCCTTTTTGCTGGCGGTTTGAACCACCAGCAGATGCAGCCGCGTGTCACCGCTCAAGGGTTGCCGCGCCAGCTTGCCAAATGGGGCAAGGGCGGGAATGGTGAGCACCACATCCGCGA
>JAKBCD010000222.1 GCA_021808205.1 Pseudomonadota bacterium
CCTGCCTTTCACCGCGCCGGTGAACAACCTCGCCAATGGCGCGGTGGCGGTGCTGCGGCTGGTGCTTACCACGCTGAACCCGGAGGTGAAATTCAGCCAGCTGGGCATGGACAAGCTGCGCTTTTTCCTGCGCGGTGGTCCGGCGGCTTTGCGGCTTTATGAGCTGATGGCAGGCCACACGCTGGGTGTGGCGCTTGCCGATACGCCGAATGACATAGCGCCGGTATTGCTGCCCAAAACCGCGATCCAGGAAGTGGGTTTTGCGCCGGAGGAAGCGCTGCTGCCCTGGCCCGCCCGCAGCTTTGAAGGCTTCCGCCTGCTCAGCGAATATTTCGCCTTTCCGCAAAAATTCATGTTTTTGGACATTGCCGGGCTGGGGGCGAAAACCCTGGTGCAGGAGAGCAACAAGCTTGAGATCTTCCTGTATCTCAACCACACCTCGTCCGAGCTTGAGCGCACCGTGGACGCGGATATGTTCGCACTGGGCTGTACGCCCATCGTCAATCTTTTTCCGCAACGCTGCGAGCCGGTGGCACTGGACCACACCACCACTGAATACCGGGTGCTGCCGGATGCGCGGCGTTCCAGCGTTACGGAGATTTGGCAGGTCAACAGTGCCACGGAGGTGAGGCAGGACAGCACGACCCGCCCCTTCAATCCCTTTTACCGTCTTAGCCGCGATGACGCGCCGGTATCTGGTCAGACTGGCTCGTATCTCGTCACCAGACGGGATGGCCCGGCCAGTCTGGGTGGCACGGATTGTTTCATCTCCTTGTTCGACACGGGATTCGACCCAGAGGCGAAGCTGGACAGCGTGCTCTCGGTGGAGGCGCTGTGCCTGAACCGGGATTTGCCATCGGATCTGCCCTTTGGCGGCAATCGCCCGGCGTTGAAGGCCTTGCAGCCCCATACGGGCGTGGCTTCCATGGTCTGTGTTACCCCGCCCACGCCAACCTTGAGGCCGGAGCGCCGGGCGCGTGGTGCGTGGCGGCTGATTTCGCATCTCTCGCTCGGCCATCTTTCCGTCACCGGCGGGGCGGAGGGCGCTGCGGCGTTAAAGGAGGTTCTGCGCCTCTACGACCTGCGGGATACGGCGGACACGCGCGCGGCGGTGGAATCGCTGCTTTCCGTCAAAGCCAGGCCGGGCACAGCACGGGTACCCGGCGCGCGGTTGGGCGCGTTTTGCCGGGGGTTGGATGTGGAGCTGGAGTTCGACCAGAGGGCCTATCAAGGCGCGGGGCTTTATCTGCTGGCGGCGGTGCTGGCGCGGTTTCTCGCCCTGCACGCCAGCATCAATTCCTTTGTCCGCACGTCTGTGCGGCTGCGCGGCAAGCCGGAAGAGGAAGTGCGGTTTCCACCTCGGGCCGGGGCCAGGGTGCTGCTCTAGCCCATGGCGTTGAAATCCCCCCTCGAACGTCTTGCGGCCTCGCCGCATCTGTTCCGGTTCGACGCGGCGGTGCGCCTGCTGCGCTTGGCCGCAAAAGGTCGCCGCAAGGACGACGCGATCAGCTTCGCCGCCCCGCCCAGTCTTGCCCAGCCTGCCGCCGAGGTACTGGAAGCCCAAGCCCCCCAGCAAGGCCGCCGCGCGAAGCTGGTGACAACGCTCATCGGCCTTACCGGCCCCTCGGCCGAAATGCCGCGCTGGTACACCGAGCTTCTAGCCCAGGCCCACAGGAACAAATCCCGCGCCGTGCTGGATTTTTTCGATCTTCTGGCCCAGCGCCTCGTGGCTGCTTTTGCCCTGGCGGGTACGAAATACCGTCTGCCCCGCTCCGCCGAGCAGGCCGCGCAGGCGGGGGTGGAGGAGCCTGTCGGCGCCGGCATATTGGCGCTGACCGGCTATGGCACGGCGCATCTGGAAAACCGCCTCGCCGTGGAGGCGGATGCGCTGCGCTATTATGCCGGTTTCTTCTCGGCCCATACGCGCTCTGCTAGCCGCCTTACCAATATGGTGGCGGATTACCTTGGCCGCCCAGTGGAAATTCAGGAATTCGCCGGCGCCTGGCTGCCCATAGCGCCAGACCAGCAAAGCCGCCTGCCGCGTGGCCGCAATCCGGGGGCGTTCTGCGAACTTAGCCGCAACATCGCCATCGGCACCCGCGCCTGGGACCAGCAGGCGCGATTTATTGTGCGCATCGGCCCGCTCTCCCGCGCGGGATTCGAGGCGCTGCTGCCGGACAAACCGCGCCTGCCCGCTTTAGTCTCGCTCATCCGCGCCTATGTGGGGTGGGAAGCGGATTTCGCCATCAATCTGGTGCTGGATGCGCGAGAAATTTCGCCTCTCAGCCTGGGCGGCGGAGCGGGCGCCCCGCGCCTTGGCTGGACCAGCTGGGTTCCATCCTCCACCGCCACAATCAAAGGGCGCGCCATGGTGGATGAGGCGATGTTCACCGCTGAGACAGTGGAGCGGCTTTCAGCCTGAGCGGTTTCGTTGCTCTCGCCAAATTATCTGTTCGCGGCTACAATCCTGGCCAACTGAGGAGGTTCCAGACCATGCGCAAAACCTATTTTTCCACCGCTCTCTCCGGTGTGCTGTTCGCCGCGGTGCTCTGTGGCCCAGCGCTGGCGCAGAGCAATCCCAGCGCCGAGCAACTCATCAACCAGTTAAAACCGGACGGCTCGCTCAGCGCCACCACGCGCGGCATCAAGCCCATCAGCCCCGGGGCAATGCCGGCTCCGGCCATGCAGGCCAGCCCGGCTTCCATGCCGGCGATGAGCGCGCCAGCCGCTGCCCCCCAAGCGATGCCTACTGCACCCTCGGCCAATCTGATCGTGGATTTCCAATCCGGCTCCGCCAATCTCACGCCGCAGGCAAAGGCCGCGCTGGACCAGCTTGGCCAGGCGCTCACCAGCCAGCAGTTGGCCGCGTATAATTTCAAAATCGTCGGCCATACGGACACAACCGGCACCGCCGCGCAGAACCAGACTCTTTCCGAGCAGCGGGCGGATGCGGTGAAATCCTATCTGCAATCCAAATTCGGTGTTGCCGGGTCGCGCCTGCAGGCCAGCGGCGTGGGTGAGGCGGACCTTGCCGTGCAGACTCCACCCAACACGCCCAACCGCCAGAACCGGCGCGTCGAGATCATCAATATCGGCCAATAATCACCCGTTATGCGGGGGCGGCCGGGTAATGAGGACGATACGATCATTGTCCGGGCCTCTGCGCCGGCGAGACCGATGCGGCGCCGGTCTCTGTTTTACGCCGGCTTAGGCGGCAGTGCCGCCTTGCTTACGGCGGCTGGGCTTGGCGCATTCTGGTGGCAACGCGGGGCAAAGCCCATTCCCATCGGTACCGCCACCGAAGCCGAAATCGACCAGACCCAGCCCTGCAAAACCATCGTGACCTATCTGGCACCGGACAAAAGCGTCGTGGTCATCGATTTTCCCTCCCTGCTGGTCCAGGGCCTCACGCTGGACCGCGTGGCCGCGTTCGTTGAAAAAGCCGGTGTGCCGCATGACCGTTTGCTTAACGATGCGGCGCTGGACGCCGCCATTACCGCCGGCGGCGATACGGTGGCGAGCTATTATTACGGACATGATTATCAGGCCGCCGATCTTGCGCGGTTCTTCGCGCTAGCGCAGTCGGAAGGCATCGCGCTCTACCCTCAGGAATTATGGCTGAAGCAGCTTCTGCGGCAACTCGGCTGGCTGCAACCAGGCGCCAATGGCGCCATTATCACGTTGCCTGGCGCGGGCGGCGATGTTTCACCTGAAATGCGCGCGGTGATTTTGCGGCATGAGATTTCTCATGGCGCGTTCTACACCGTTCCGGAATACCGCCATTACGTGGAGCAGTTCTGGGCCAGTCTTACGCCAGATGACCGCGCGGCCTTTACCGCGTTTCTTGGCCGCCAGGGGTACGATACCAGCCTGACCGAGCTGATGCTGAACGAAACCCAGGCTTATCTCATCTTCACCCGTGACCCGCGCTTTTTCAATGCCGCCGCCATTGGCAAAACCGAAGCCGAGGTGGAACAGCTCCGCCAGGGCTTCATCGCCAACATGCCGGATTTTTGGTTAACGCCGCTGGCAGATTCGCCTTTGCCGCCTGTGCCTGCCTCCATGCCCGCCTGCCCTGAGAAGCAGGCGATGCTGGCGCCGGGCAAGCGGCTCTGCTTGTGTTACCGGAGCGCCGGATTTGCCTGCGGCTGAGGCGCTGCTTGTTAGAACCGGATGACATGAGATCGAATCACCCCGGCGATCGCTCTCATGTTTGAATCCGTCTCTGACCAATGAAGCAGAGGACGATTTAGACTTCAGTTCCGCTCGCAAAGCGCGCGAACCTGAAGTCATCGCACTTTAGACATTATGCCAGAGGCTTTACTTTCCGGAAGTCTTTCCAGGCGGAGGCAATGGCGCGTGGTTCGCCACGTGCCGCGTGCGCGGCCCAGCCCAGAACGATGCCCAGCGCCCGGATGGCTTCTGGTGAATCTCCGTGCAGCCGCCGCGCCATATCCTCGGCGGTTGCCATGTCGTTGAGCTTGCCGAGCTCGTCTTGCAAGGCGG
>JAKBCD010000223.1 GCA_021808205.1 Pseudomonadota bacterium
TGGACGTAACGAAGCAGACCGAGATTGACGCTGCCGTGAAGGAGGCGGTGCAAAAATTCGGGGGGATCAGCGTGCTGGTGAATAATGCAGGTTATGGATACCAAAGCACCGTTGAGGAAGGGGAAGAAGCGGAAATCCGCGCCCAGTTCGAGGCAAATGTGTTCGGGCTATTTGCACTCACCCGTGCAGTGTTGCCGGTGATGCGGGCGCAGAAAAGCGGCAATATCATCAATATCACTTCCGTGGCGGGGCTTATAGGGTTTCCGGGTTCGGGCTATTATGCTGCCTCTAAGCACGCGGTTGAGGGTTGGTCCGACTCCCTGCGGGCGGAGGTGCAGCCGCTTGGTATTGGCGTGACCTGTGTGGAGCCGGGGCCGTTCCGCACCGACTGGGCCGGGCGGTCTTTAAAGCAGACGCCGAGCCGGATCGCGGATTATGCCGAAACGGCCGGGGCAAGGCTGGCGAGCACAAAAGAGCGCAGCGGCACCCAGGCGGGTGACCCGGTACGGGCCGGGGATGCCATGATAGAGCTGGCGCAAAAAGGCGTTGGTGCCCCCCGGCATATCGTGCTTGGCGCCTGGGGCTTTGAAGCGGCAACACAAGCCATGAAGGCGCGGCTCGATGAGATTGCCAGCCAGAAGGCGCTGTCGCTCTCGACGGATTTTCCCGCAGGGTAAGCGGGCGGCGGCGCGAAGCGGCGAAGCCTCAGGCTTTGGCTTTCGCTGCGGGCTGAAGGATCTGGCACAGGGCGGCGACGAGGCTGTCCATCATTTCATCGGTATGTTTCGGGCCGGGGGTAAAGCGCAGCCGCTCCGTGCCCTGGGGCACGGTGGGGTAGTTGATGGGGGTGGCGTACATGCCGAATTCCCGGATGAGGCGCATGGAAACCTCGGTGGCCTTCGCGGCACTGCCGATCATCAGCGGGACGATATGGGAGCTGGTTGCCATCACCGGCAGCCGGGCAGAAAGGAATTTTGCCTTGAGGGTTTCCGCGCGGTTGAAAAGGAGTGCGCGGCACGCATGGTCCTGTTTCAGGATACGGATGGCGGTGAGCGCCGCGGCGACGGTGGGTGGCGGCAAGGCGGTGGTGAAGATGAACCCGGCGGCGACGGAGCGGATATAGTCCAGCACCTTGAAGTCGCCCGTTATGTAGCCGCCATGGCAACCAAAGCCCTTGGCCAGCGTGCCTTCGATGATGGTAATGCGGCTGGCGACGCCATCGCGCTCCGACACGCCGCCGCCATGCGCGCCATACATGCCGACGGCATGGACTTCATCAAGATAGGTGAGGGCGTTGTATTTATCCGCGAGGTCGCAGATTTCGCGCATCGGGGCGATGTCACCATCCATGGAATAAACGCTCTCAAACGCGATGAGCTTGGGGGCGTCTTTCGGGGCCTCGCAGAGCAAGCGTTCCAGATCGTCCATATCGTTATGGCGGAACACATGCACCGTGGCGGTGCGGCTGCCTTTGATGCCGACGATCATCGAATTGTGGTTTTGCGCATCTGAAAACACGTGCCAGTTGGGCAGGGAGTTCAGGATGGCGGTGAGGCTGGCCTGGTTGGAGACATAGCCGGAGGTGAACAGCAGCGCGGCATCCTTGCCGTGCAGATCCGCCAGCTCTTCTTCCAGCGCCACATGCAGCGGTGAGGAGCCCGCGATGTTGCGCGTGCCACCCGCGCCCGCACCGTAGCGCCGCGCGGCTTCGATGGAGGCTTCGATCACCCGCGGGTCTGTGCCCATGGCGAGATAGTCGTTGGTGGACCAGACCAGGATATCCCGCGTCTTGCCTTCCATGGTGACGGAATAATACGGGAAGCGGTCGGCCAGCTTTTCCAGCGCCACAAAACGGCGGTAACGCCCCTGCGCCGAAATCTCGGCCAACGCCTCGTCGCACTTATTCAGAAACTGATGCATTTAAACCTGATGGTGGCGAAATCTTCGCGCAGAAAAACGCCGGGCTGCCGCTTTAGTCAATGACACAAATCAAACGGGCAGAATTGTGCGCAGCGCCGCCGCCGGGTGGGGCCGGCCTTACCGGCGCAACCCCACCACAAGCCTAAACATTGCCCGCCACATAAACGCGCAGCGTTTCCACCTCGTGCTGGCTTTGGTCGATCCGGGCTTTCACCACATCCCCGATGCTGACAAGCCCAGTCAGCCGGCCGTTCTCCACAATCGGCAAATGACGGAAATGCCGCTCGGTCATGATCTCCATCGCTTGCTCTGTAGTGGTTTCCGGCGTGGCGGTGATGGGGTTGGGGGTCATCAGGTCGGCCGCGGTAAGCTCCAGCGTCTGCGCGGCGCGGCGGGAGAGGCTGCGCACGATGTCACGCTCACTGAGAATGCCGACAAGCTCGCCATTCTCCACAACCAGCACAGCGCCAATGCCCTTTTGGGCCAAAATATCGACAACGCCGCCGACGGGCAGATCTGGCGTGACCGACACAAAACCGGGGGGTTTGTTTTTCAGAATTGCCTGTACCAGCATTCTCGTTCCTCCTTTTTTGTCAGTATGGGGAATGACGCTGGCGGGTTCAATTCTTATTTGAAACTCGGCTGGAGATTCAGGCTGATAAGCGCCTGGGCCAGCTGTTCCGGCATGGAGAGGAAGGGCGAGTGGTCTGCGGGCAGGGTGAGGACCGGCGCGCAGGGCAGGGCGGCTTGCATGGCGCGCTGGAGCGCCAGCGGCACCGCGCGGTCGTGCGTGCACTCGATGTAGGCACGCGGGATATGCGGCGGCGGCGGCGTGGCGGCGGCGGCGAAGGTGCCGAGTGGTTCCGGGCGCAGCCGCGCGGCGGCGTGCTCCGCCGTTTCGGGGTTGGCCAGATGGTAGAAGCGGGGGATGATTGCCTCAGCCGCCACAGTGAGGCACCGCCCGCGCGCAGGGCGCAGGTAATCTGGCGCGCCGCCGGCCTCTGGCCGGGCCGTGGCGCTTTGCATGCTTTGCCCGGAGGGGAGCAGAAAACCAGAGAGATAGACAAGGCGGCTGACGGCGCGCGGGGCGATGGCGGCTGCCTCCGAGATGACGAGCCCGCCACGGCTGTGGCCAAGGAGAATGGCCGGTTCTGGCAAGGAAGCGGCCAATGACGCGATCTGCCCGGCCCAGAGAGGCAGCGAGTTGGCGCCGGGCGGCACCTCCGCCAGCTCTGGCGTAAGGGCTTGATGCCCGGCTTTTTCCAGCAAAGGCGCCAGAGTTGCCCAGCACCAGGCGCCGTGCCAGGCGCCCGGCACCAGGATGAAAACGGCCATTAGCCGTTGAGCTGGCCGTAAATATCCGCCCGGCGGTCTTGCAGAAATTTATCCGCCTGGCGCACCGCCGCGTGATGGGCGGGGTCGGTATCCGCGAACAGCAGTTCCTCGCCCGCGCCGGCCATGGCCAGCCGCGCGCCATTGGGCCCGCAGATATTGGAAAGCCCGATATAGGCCAGCCCGTTTTCCGCGCCAGAATGGTTGGCGTAAGCGATGTAGACCTGATTTTCGTACGCCCGCGCGGGGATGATGTGGGTGGGCACGCCTTCATAGGGCTCGGACAGGGCGGTGGGGATGAGGATGATGTCGGCTCCCGCCAGGGCGAGGCGGCGGGCGGCCTCGGGGAATTCAATGTCGTAGCAGATCAGGAGGCCGATCTTGGCGCCGTTCAGCTCCGCCACCGGGAATTCGGAGCCGGTTTCTTTGAAGATCTCGCGCTCCATGGGGCCAAAAAGATGGGCCTTGCGGTAATTGAGCAGAATGGCGCCGTCTGGGCCGATCAGCACGGCGGAATTGGCGATGTTGCCGCCCCGCTTCTCCGGATAACCGAAAACCAGGGCAAGGTTGAGGGACCGGGCAATCTCCTGTGCGGGGGCCAGGCCAGCCAGCGGTATGGCGTGGCGATGGGCATCCTGCGGTGTGAGATTATAGCCCGAGAGATACATTTCCGGCAGCAGCAGGACATCCGCCCCCCGCGCCTTGGCCTTGGCGGCTTGTTCACGCAAATGGGCGAACCCCGCTTGCGGATTGTTGAACACCCCAGGACCCTGATAAAGTGCCAGTTTCATGCATGGCAGCGTAGCACTGCCGCGCGCTTGTTGAAACTATGCCAAAAACCGGATAAACCCCGCCCGCCGGCACCCCTGGAGGCCGGCTTTTGTTGTTTCTATGGAGCGTAAAATGGCCAATTTTGAAGTGATCGAGGCCTCTGCGCGTTCGCGTGCCGGCAAGGGGGTGGCGCGGGCGACGAGGCGTGAGGGCAAAGTGCCCGCCGTGATTTATGGTGCCCGCCAGGAGCCCGCGCTGATCGCGCTGGACCCGCGCATCGTGATGAAGGAGCTGAAGCGCGGCGGCTGGCGCTCGCGCCTGTATGAGATTGATGTGGCAGGGAACAAGACCCGCGCGCTGATGCGCGATGTGTCCTTCCACCCCGTGACCGACCAGCCCGAGCATGTGGACTTCCAGCGCCTGGTGGCCGGTGAGCCGGTGAA
>JAKBCD010000224.1 GCA_021808205.1 Pseudomonadota bacterium
CGAGGGTAAGGTTGCCGACGATGCTGGCAGATGCGCTCAGCACCTCCAGCGCGCCGGCGCCGTTGGCGTCACCGATGGTGACATTGCCCGACAGCGCGGCATTGGCCGCGGCACCCAGGATGGCATTACCGCCATTATCGACCAGCAACGCCGCGCCCGAAAGACCGCTGGCGAGCAACTCGTCGTTAAATTCAATTTGGCCGGTAACGAGTACGCCACCAAGGGCGTGAGCTGTGTCATCCACATAAAGGCCGCCGGTGCTGCCGAAAGAGACAAGCTCCGCCTCAGTGAACGCAAGCCCGGAATAACCGTTAACTGTGCCGCTGCCGCCAATGTTGATGGCGATGAGGCTTTGCAACCCCGCCAGAATGCCGGTGCCGCTGCTGAGCGTGAGCACATCCAGCGCCCCGGTGCCGGTATAGCTGACACTCGCAAGCTCGGCATTGAGCGCACCAAGATTGGCGGCGGTGAGTGTCAGCGCGGCGGATGGCGCCTGCCCGGTGGCGGTGAGGATGCCGTGCGCCGAGGATAACGTGATGGTGAGGCTCTGGGTGGTGAGCGCGGCCAGCACCACGCTGACGCCCATTAGAGGCTGCGCCACGCCGGCAGTGGCCGCAATGCCGCCGATACTGGTGACCGTGGCAAGGCTTGAATGCAGGACAACCTCGGCATCGCCTGCGGCATCGAAACTGGCGGCGGGCAGCAGCCCGGCGGGAATGTTTGAAAAGATCGTATAGCTTTGCGTGGTGCCATTGGCATCAACGCCGGAAACAACAAAGGACGAAGCACCCGAAACGGTGTTGATGTTATGCACAACAAGGCCGGTAAGGCCGGGGAAGATCAACGCATCGCCCACCGCGAAGCCGGAGACGGTGCCCGAGAACACGTCCGGCCCGGAGATGACAAAAGCACCGCCCGTGCCGCCCAGAGGGTCGGCATAGCCACCGGTGACGGGCTGGCTTCCCGGCCCTTCAAAATTCAACGTGACGCCACTTTGCACAGTGAGCGGCGTGGTGTTGAAAATGCCGGTGAGGGGCGCCACTGGTCCCAGCACCATCACCCCGCCACCCGCGACATCCAGATTAACCCCGGCAGAGACCATACCGGCGTCGATCTCCAGCGTTTCACCTTGCAGGGCGAGGATGGTGCCGGTGCCATCAATCATGCCGGAAGCAGAGAAATCCCCCACGGCAAGCGTGCCGCCACCTTCCAACACCGCGCCGCCGGCAAGGGTCAGGCCCTCCTGGAAGTCGTTCGCGGCACCGGTATCAACCGTCAGCCCGGCGGCGAAATCCACCAGCGCGTTGGTGTTGAGCACCAGCTCGCCTTGCAGAGAGGCGGTGCCCCCGATGACGAGTTGCCCGGATTCGACGACATCCTGCGTGGCGATCGTGCCAAAATCATAACTCGTGCCACCGAGCAGGGCGGAGTTGTAAGGCAGCTCTAGCACCGCGCCGGGGGTAACGGAGACCGCGCCATTGCCAACGAGATTGCCCAAGGCAGAGACAGTGCCGCTCACATCCAGCGTGCCGGTAATCGTATCGATGCCAGTGATGAGCGTCTGTGTACCCAGTGCATAGGTGGCGGTGCTGGCGGCGGTGCCAACGGTATTGAGGTAGATATTGCCAGACGTAACCTCACGCGGCAGCACGCCATCATGATTCCAGAGATCGTAGGTGAGATGCTGGCCCGATGCGAGCGACGGTCCCGCGAATTCCAGCGAGGTAAGCAGGGTGTTCAGGGCGCCGATGTCGTTGGCGCTGAGCGTGAGATGAATGGTGCCCGTGCCGATACCCTCTGCCGTGATGCCGGTGAGCGCGCTGTATTCCGGCAGCAGCAGCGCGCCTTGCGAAACCGCGAGCGTGAGTTGCAATGTTTCCTGCCCCCCCAGCCCCATCGCAGCCAGGGCGCTGGCCGTGGGGTCGGAAAGCAGTAGATCCGGCAAAGCAAGCGGCTGGTTTGGCGACAGCGTGACGATTTGTGCTGGAGCGACGAAAGCGGGCGATGTTTGCGCCGCAACCGCAAGGGCAAAGCCGCTTTGCGCGGTGGCACCTACGCTGTCCGTGGCGGTGAGCGAAATAACATCCGACGCCGTGCCAGAAGGCTCGGTGAAGGCGAGCGTCCTCAAGGCAGCGTTTACCTGGGCGGCGGTGCCAGAAATTTGCAGCGTATTGCCGTTGGCGACGACCGACACGCCGCCGCCGGAACTTGCTGTCATGCTGGCGCCGGCATTGGCCGCAACCAGCTGCAGGGTGATGGTGGCGCCGGGTGTTGAATCAGCCACAGTCAGACTAGCGGGCAGGCCGCCCAGCGACGACAGGCTTGGCAGCCCGGCGATGGAAGTGATGGTCGCGGGGACGTTGATGTTTATGCTCGAACTCACAACCATAAGTTACATGGTTTTAATTCACGATCAATGAAGCGCCATGGAGTCCGGTGAATAATTCCATTGAAACAGCCATGGCCGAGCGTGCCGCGCCGTTCCATACTGCGTGTATGAAAACCAGGCACAAGCAGACGAAGCCAAAACCGCCGGAAACCCTGGCCCGGCGGCCCGCGCTGCCCAGCCGCGACTCGGTGAAGCGATTCCTGGCCGAGGCAGAGGGGGTACAACATTTCCGTGACGTGGCACGCGCCTTCTCCGTGGCGCCGGAGGACCGCAAGGCGCTGCGCGGCATCATGAAGTCTCTGGAGGCCAAGGGGCATGCCGAACGGGCCGGGCGCAAACGCTATGCCGAGGCCGGGCGGCTGCCGGAAAATGCGCTGGTGGAAGTGACCGGAATAGACCGGGATGGCGAGGCGATCGCCCGGCCTGTGGTGTGGGATTCACCGGGCAGGCCGCCGGTGATCTTTATGCAGCCGGAGCGTAAGGGGGCGGCGGCCTTAGCACCAGGAGCCAAGGTACTGGCCCGGCTGAAGCGCATCGGGCCGGATAAATATGAGGGCCAGACGATCAAGCGCGTGGAAGGGCAGAGCGGCAGCATCGTCGGGCTGTTCCACAAAACCCCGCAGGGCGGGCGCATCGAGCCGACCGACCGCCGGCAGAAGGGCGAATGGGTGGTGCCCGAAAGCGAGACGATGGGTGCTCAGGAAGCCGAGATTGTTCGCGCCGAGCCGCTGCCGGGCAAGCCGTTCGGGGCCAAACCCGCGCGGGTGACGGAACGGCTGGGCAGTGCCGAGGATGCGCGTTCCGTCAGCCTCATAGCCATCGCCCAGCATGGGATTCCAATGGATTTCTCCGAAGCCGCGGTGAAGGATGCCAAGAAGGCCAAGCCCGTGCCCCTGGGCAAGCGGGCTGATTTGCGCGAGGTGCCGCTGATCACCATCGACGGCGCGGATGCGCGGGACTTCGACGATGCGGTGTTCGCGGCACCAGAACCGCATGGCTACCGGCTGATTGTCGCCATCGCGGATGTGGCGCATTACGTAAAGCCGGACGGCGCGCTGGACCGCGACGCCAGGACGCGCGGCAATAGCTGCTATTTTCCGGACCGCGTGGTGCCGATGCTGCCAGAGGAGCTTTCCAACGGCCTGTGTTCGCTGAAACCCGGCGAGGACCGCGGCTGCCTTTTCGTGGAAATGCATATCGACGTGCACGGCAACAAGCTGCGCCACGCCTTCGGGCGCGGGCTGATGCGCTCGGCCGCGCGCAAGACCTACGAAGAGGTACAGCAGGAGTTCGAGGATAATCCTGAAAACCACGCTCATCTTTATGCTGCCTATCATGCGCTGAGCGAGGCGCGGGAGCGGCGCGGCACGCTGGACCTGGACCTGCCGGAACGCAAAGTAACACTGGGAGACGATGGGCGGGTGCAGAACGTGGCCCCGCGCCCGCGTTTGGCCGCGCACAAGCTGATCGAGGAATTCATGATCCTCGCGAATGTCTGCGCTGCGGAAGAGTTGGAACGGCTGAAACTGCCCTGCATGTACCGTGTGCACGCCCCGCCTACGCCAGAAAAGCTGGATAATCTGCGCGGCTTTCTGGCGACACTGGATATCTCTCTGAAGCCCGGAGACCAGTTGCATCCGCGCGATCTGGATGGAATTTTGAAGCTGGTGGCGGGCACGGCCTCTGCCACACTCGTGAATGAGACGATCTTGCGCTCCCAGAGCCAGGCCGAATATGCACCTGATAATCTCGGGCATTTTGGCCTGGCGCTCAGCCGTTACGCGCATTTTACCTCACCGATTCGCCGCTATGCGGATTTGCTGGTGCACCGCGCACTGATCAAAGGGCTGAAGCTGGGGCGGGATGGGCTGACGGATGAGGAAATTCATGCCTTCGCCGATACGGCCGAGCACATTACCGCCACCGAACGTAGAGCAACCCTGGCGGAACGCGATTCCACCGACCGCTATCTTGCGCTCTATTTGCAACACCGTGTCGGAGAGTTGTTCCAGGCCAGAATTTCGGGGGTGACGAAGTTCGGACTCTTCGCCACTTTAA